>CAYVGX010000027.1:0-1683 GCA_964451015.1 uncultured Candidatus Saccharibacteria bacterium
TATTCTGCTTTTGGAGAGGGTCCAGAAAAAGTACAGTTCCCTGTTTTATCAGTCATCGTTTCTGGTCTACATACCACACTGGCAATAATGGAAGATTATCACCACTACAAAGTGATCGGCAATACTGTAGACGATGCAGCCGGCGAAGCTTTCGACAAAGTCGCAAGATTACTAAACCTCCCCTATCCAGGTGGACCTAAAATTTCTAAGCTGGCTTTGGAAGGAAAAACTGATTTGCAATTCCCTCGCCCCATGCTGTCCGAAAAAAACTATAACTTCTCTTTTGCTGGGTTGAAAACTGCAGTGCTCTATTATATAGAAAAGCTCGGGCGTCCGCTCAAAAAGCAAGACAAGGCCGATATTGCCATGTCATTCGAAAACGCAGTATGCGATGTCATTACTAAAAAAGCATCGCGTGCGGTACAAAAGTACGGCTGTAAAACCGTGTCTTTATCGGGTGGAGTTTCCGCCAACAAAGCGCTGCGCAAATCTTTGCAAGACATGTGCACGGAGCAAAAGATCGCTTTTGCCGTGCCAAGCTGGGACCTATGCACCGATAACGCCGGCATGATTGCCATTGCTGCATATTTCAATTTGCTTGGCGGCAAAAAACCCGTACCTCCGGTAAAAGTAAAAGCAGATCCTGCCTGGGAAATCTCCTAACATATCCCCAGTGCATATTGACTAAACTAATAGATTCGCTACAATTCCTCCATAAGATTTGCAAAATTTTTTGGGGGAATTTTTTAATGAAAAACGTATTATTTTATGGTTTCTTTTTGATAGTCGTCCCGCTCGTTGTGGGCACAACACCAGGTTTCCTAGTGTATAAATATTTACACCGCTCTCCTGTCGAACCTCAACCTGCTATTGTTGAAGATAGCGAAAAGAAAATTCTTTTAAAGGTTAATTTTACAAGAACTAAATTAATCCGCACAGATTTAGAAAAATCAGGAAACAAAACTCTGAGCATGTTTGCTATAACCCTGACTTTTGAAAAAAAATTATTTGCGGAACTAGTTAAAGATATAGATCCAGTAAATGGCACTGCCTGGAAACAATCAGTCCGACTAATACGAGACTATATTAATAGATCCAAATTGTATGAAGATTATTGGATCTTCATAAAAAAAGATAAATTAATCATAGTTCCTTTAGTAGGACAAAAAGATTGCGACGAAGTGGTAAATGATTTACTAGATACCATTCAAAAAACATATCACATTGAACTTGATGAAATTGATCAAAAATAAATTACACGGCAGAGTGGTATTATATATCACACTGCCCTTTTCTTTACAAAAATAATTTTTTACTTTATACTCTAGGCAAGCTCATACTATGGCTGTCACCATAGTGGCGCGGGAAGAACATTCGTCAGAATTATTAGAACCCGCCGGTTCCGCCGTAATCCGGATTAATCAAGTTATAAAGCTAGATGGTACCGCCTGCGAAGGCTCTAGACACTCTTCTGAGTGTTTTTTTATTTTCACAATTAAACTTGAAGAGCTTTCAAATTTGAGACAAGTTCGCGGAAGCCAGCAAGTACCCGACCGAGGCGTAGTGAAAGCTACGACGAGTGAGGGGCACAGCTGCGACTGCGAAATTGGCCAAATATGGAAGCTACTTAACTACTATGATCGAACTAGAAAAATCATACGACGCTTCACTTTACGAAGCAGA
>CAYVGX010000027.1:1783-8052 GCA_964451015.1 uncultured Candidatus Saccharibacteria bacterium
AACTGGGACGTAAAAGGACAGACTGTTATTTCCGATGATGAAGTCATTCACGAAGAGCGAGATGCGATACTGTATACCTTCAAATATTCTACCGACTTCCCTATTTCTATTGCTACCACGCGCCCTGAAACTAAAGTTGGCGACACCGCTGTTGCAGTGCACCCCGAGGATGCGCGATACAAAGATCTTATCGGTAAAGAATACGACGTAGAATTTTGTGGTGTTGCGCTGCACATTACCATCATCGCAGATGAAAACATAGACCCTACATTCGGCACTGGCGCGCTGGGCGTAACCCCAGCCCACAGCTTAATAGATGCCGAAATGGCCCAAAAAAACAATCTTCCTGTGATTCCTGTAATCAATGAGTATGGCAAAATGATCGTAGGTAACGAAAACCTGCAAGGCAAAAAAACTCTTGAGGCGCGCGAGGTAGTTGTTGAATGGTTAAAATCTGAGAACCTGCTCGAAAAAGAAGAAAAAATCAAACAAAATATTTCCTTAGCAGAACGCACTGGCGGCGTCATTGAACCATTACCGAAACTGCAGTGGTTCATTGCTGCCAACAAGCCATTTGTTTTGAAGCATTCGGAAATCGACGGCATCAATTCTGGAGAGACAGTTACTTTAAAACAGCTAATGAAGCACGTGGTTGATAATGGTCAAACAGAAATCTTACCAGATCGTTTCAAAAAGATTTATTTCCATTGGATCGACAACCTGCGCGACTGGTGCATTTCCCGGCAGCTCTGGTACGGACATAGAATCCCAGTATGGTATAAGGGCGAAGAAATCTATTGCGGGATTGAAGCGCCAAATAAGGCAGAGAAAGAAGGGTGGGAACAGGATGCCGATACTTTAGACACCTGGTTTTCTTCCGGCTTATGGACATTCTCTACGCTCGGCTGGCCAAATCAAACACCAGACCTAGCGGCGTTCCATCCGACATCCATGATCATTCCGGGGTACGAAATTCTCTTCTTCTGGGTAGCTCGCATGATTTTAATGTCTACGTACAACCTCGGACAAATTCCATTCAAGAACGTATATCTGCACGGTATCGTGCGTGATAAGCAAGGCCGTAAGTTCAGCAAGTCTTTAAACAACGGTATTGACCCGATTGAAATGATCGATAAATATGGTACAGACAGCTTACGCTTTGCGCTTATATTTGGGGCCGCAGCAGGCAATGATGTTATCTTTGACGAACAAAAAGTGAAGGGTATGAAACACTTTGGCAACAAAGTCTGGAATATAACGCGCTTTGTCCTCGGCACAGACATTGAAGCTTCTGCAGCATGGGAAGCGAAAACAAATGCCGACACAATTATTTTAGAGCAACTCGCGCAGGCAGAGGCAGCTGTAGAAAAAGCCATTGAAGAATTCCGCTTGCATGAAGCAGCTCAAACCTTATACGATTTTATATGGCGAGACTTTGCCGATGTATATATTGAAGCCAGTAAGTCACAGTTAGAAGACAGCGTACTAAATGAAAACACTAAAGCCATCTTAGTACATACTCTTACTACCTCTCTGAAATTACTCCACCCATTCATGCCGTTTCTCACTGAAGCACTGTGGCAAAAATTATACCAAGAAAAGTTAACTACTGAGAAGATGATTATGATTGCTCGTTGGCCAAAAAGATAATAAAAAACACTCCTTACTGAGGAGTGTTTTTTTGTTGCATTATACTTGGGTCATTCATACATTTGCGCCAGACTTCATTATAATGACTGTTCGTTTCTCTAGGATTGAAGGTTGTCTGGTTAGTATAGCGGTCACACTCTACTGCATTCTTTAACATGCTATCAAAAGATTCAAAGCTTGCCTTCGATGTCAGTGCCAGATTCTTTTTCTCGAGACGCTTTTTAATATCTGAAGCTAATACCTCCCTGGCTGCAACATCGTCGGTGCTAATATATTGCTGCATTAAATCTAACGCAACGCGTCGGTTATTGCTTTCGAAATAAATATACGACAAACCGCCCGCGAAAAGACCAACAATAATGACTGCAATGATGACAATGGTTTTAGTATCTAACTCCATAGAACTTATATATTAAATTGATACCCTGATAGCACCGCATTATCGTATAATGGCCGCACCGTGACATCGACCTTCAAGGGCATACCTGCCCTACTTACCATGAGCCACTTTTGGGAATCTTCTCCATTCAGCAGTGCAGTAGTGATCAATACATCAAAACTGGGTTCGACTTTTTCTTTTAATTCCCGTGATATTTTAGCCGTATATACATGCAGTGTATCATCACTAAGCATATGCAGTAAATTCATTTTGCCCACTACTTCTTTTGAAGTATAACCCAGAACTTGTTCGGCCCGGCGATTGAAAACTGTAATAACACCCTTCTCATCAGTGACAATAATACCATGAGTTGAATTGTCTATCACTGTATCTTCTACTTGTAAAGTTTCTGGTTTCTTATGGTTTATACTGCAATCACACGCTATATGCTTTCTCGTATTATAGACGTGAGCGTAAATCAGTACTGTCACGAAGAAAATACTTAGCATGGCAATAGACTTCATTGCATACACCAAGCGCACCATTGGCAGATTAGGCTCTGTGCTATAGCGAATATGCCATTCCATATTAGGCCATCGTAAAGCATCAACCTTACCATAAAATGACACATATCCCGCTGTAGTCAAGGCACTATCCCCAGAATTGTATAGTAAACTTTTTTCAGTTAAGGCACCTTCACTAGTATGGTCAAAGATTTGAAAATGCAGACCCGGTAGTACATGTAAATTTAAATTTTTCATCATAGATTCAGGGCGAACCGCCGCTGTTACAAATCCTTGGATATTTTGGCGCCGCTGCTCTACAGTATCGACAGGTGCTTTATTTTTATAGACGGGAGCAAAAATCACAAACCCCTTACCCTGTTGCTGACGACTGCGATCTGTCAAAGGTACTAAAGTATTAGTAATGGCAATAGAGTCGTTGTCCATAGCGTAATCCATGGCTTGTTTTCGCACAGGCTCGGTATACATGTTATACCCAATAGTTTTGCGTGCGTACGGATCAATGGTTTCCATATACACTACCGGTGCGCTGGCGGGGTTTGTCACTTCTGGCAGCACGCTAAAGTCCTGTCCGAGCTGCTGGCGGATACTATTGGCAAATTCTGGCAATTGATTGGACTGCACCACGGCCACATACTCAAACGCATCGGCCCCAGGATAACGTGCAAAGATATCGGCCTGCTCCATAAATGCTTGCCAGTCTGACTGGCTGACGGAGTCGGATGTCGCAAAAAGTCCACGCAAGCTATACAGCATGTTAATATAATTTTCAGTTCTTTCGCTAATATTATTTTTAAGATCTTCGGTAGCTGCCCCTATTTTGTCTTCTATGACTCGGTTGGTAAAATGCTCAAGCCCGACATAGGCACCAATATTGACTACTATCAGTACTGCAGCCAAAATCGACATAATATAATGTTGTAGTGTTTTCATAATTAACTATTAGGAAGTTTTTCAAATGTCTCCACTTGCCAAATTTCTTTACCCACGATATCTTCGACGTTCTTCAAATCTTGTTTTAATTGCTCCTCACGAACTTTTTGTTCCCCAGATAAAGTGTCGTTTAAATGAGCCTGGCGAATTATCATGAGCTCTGCCTCGATGTCCCGGCGTAGAGCAATGAATCCGCGTTTAATTGAATCCTCCGCCCCGGTCAATTGCTTACCAAACTCTTTGCGGCGGCGATACATGAGCAAACCATGCACGATAATATAGATAATCAGTAAAGCAATACATATAGCTAACGCGGCGATAACGCCAATATAAATTGACTGATAGGTAATGCGTGAATTGCCCCAATTAATTGCCACAGGCTTCACGTCCATAGTTACCTGCGGACTCGGTGCAGATAACTGGTCACCTTGTTTTGCGTGCGCCCAAAGAATATATTTACCGCCATTCAAGAAATCATTATGTCGATAGGTCCAATCACCCCGCTTGTCTGAAGTCACAGTGAAATCAAATGCTCCACCATCTACCATGCTTTGTAAATGCACAACAACATCGCTATCTGGCTCCTGAGTACGACCCGACACGTAAAACAGTTCGTCGTCTTTAATATTGCTAGAGTAGCTTCCAATGACAGGAGGTACTAATTCGGCAGCCTTAACAGGAACAACGAATGCATATGCAGATATTATCAACCCTACAAATACTATGGCGATTTTACCATACTTACTACGGTATTTTTGCAACTCTTCCAACTGATTCTTAAGAGTATCGGGTAAATGATTTTCTGCAACTTTAATATGATAATGCTGGTACCAATGCCGTACGGTGTATGCAAGAACAGCTAATAATAACAATAAGATTAGAATAACAGGAATAATCACTTTCCAAGAAACCTGCTGTCCGAAAGGTAATGTCATACCATCCTGACTCACAAACCAGAACCACGAATCCGTAATTTCTAATTTACGCGTAACCTCTCTAAAATTACCTGCTTTGTCATACGCCCGGACAATGACCTGATAAGTCCCGTTAAGTAATTCTGGTGCTGCATAAGGACTTTGGGCTTCAATAAATAGTTGATCATCGGCGATAGCTTTGGACCTACCATCTACCTTGAGCGGAAGGATCTTCAATTCGAAACGATCAAATCCAGACAAACTATCTGAAGAATTAAACTGGAAAAAAGGACGTGTAATAAAGGTGCGGGCGCTTGGAGAAATTTCTATTTGAAAATCTGCAGGAGCAGAGTTATCTATCTTAAGAGAATAATGACTTACCCCACCCCACCGTCCGTCGCGAAAGGCTTTAATATGAAAATAATTAATGCCATCTGGCACCGATTTGTAACTTGCAGAAGTATTACTTGTTTCTGGTGTATCATCTGGCACATCACTAGGATTATCGCTAATACTATAACTATAATTTTGTGCGGCAGGCAATCCAATATCCCATTGCAAATTCACATTGGCATTACGATACCACATTTCCTGATCAGGATGAGTATCCGACACCACCAATGGTCCTTGCTGCGGAGGTAATTCCAGCTTGTAGGTCGCGCCCGAGGTGTTCTCGAGTACGTTAGTCCCCCGGCCATCATTAAGTAGGACTTGAGATTCACCATTAAAACGCAAGCTTGCCGTACCAATACCCTTCACACGAAAAGTCAGCTTCGTGACAAGTCCACTGGGAACATTAATACCATTGGGAATACCCCCTATAATCTCTATGCGCCCGGTACTGTTATCGTATTTCGGAGGGGTAGTATAAATACTGATAATAGAACTCCCGGTAGACGGAGACACGAGCTGCAATTTATCAGCAGGAAAAGACAAGTTAACTTGCACTGCATTAATTTCTTGTCCTTGAGTATCCACCAAAACAGACACGTCGAATGTACTGCCTACAGTATAAGTGCCGCCACTCGGGCTAATACTAAAATTAGCTGCCTTGGTCTGGTTGGTCCATACTACCCACAAGACCAATACCGCACACAGCACAGTACTGTAAATAAATAATCGTCGAATAATAGCGTATATCATAAATTCTGTTTTAAAACTGATGAATCCTTTTTATCTTTTAATGTATGGTACCAATAACCTATTACAATAAGGGCGAGTACAACCAACAGGCCGGCAATACCCCATCCGTAGCGATAGAGCCATGTAGAGTCATGCTTAGGAAATACTTTAATGACCCTCTCATTCCCCTGACGATCGATAGCAGTAATATAAATATAGCTATGTAGCTCTTGGTCTTCTAATACATATGGACTAGTCGCCTGTTTCCATTTTTTACTATCTATTGCACCGCTTCTCGATTCCTGAATCTCATAGTGATCAATACCGCTTTGCTTGTCCTGAGTAGAGAAACTCACGAACCATTTATTACCAAATACTCTACTGTCCTGACTTACCTGCGGGCTAAACATTTCAGGCGGAATACTATCTTGTTTTTTATCGCCAACATATAATTGATCCGAGATGCTGCTGTCTACTGCGCCGCCTGACTGGGCTATAGAAAACTGCTTGCTAGAAATTTTGACCGGTGTACCAAGTCCATCGTTTGCATAGCTATGTAAATCAGTTACAGTAAACGCATTATTTAAAACTATTCCTTTATAGGGCGGTACAATAATACTAAACAGGATGCCATTACTACCAGTATAACCTCCCGGTATAGCACCACTAAAAGAAATAGAGTGATCAGCGGCATTCCACACGGGTTGTTTTATCCAATAGGTGACCATGGAACCGCTATCACTAATC
>CAYVGX010000028.1:0-7945 GCA_964451015.1 uncultured Candidatus Saccharibacteria bacterium
CACATTGCTCGCAAACATACACATCGTAATACCAGAATAACTAGCGAAGGGGTGCTAAAGGAATAAAAAAAAGTGTTGTTAACAATTAGTAACAACACTTTTTTCATAAAAAATTTCAAATGTTTTCCGAATTTTCACTAAAAGTTTTTAGCTCAATTTACGACAGTTACCCCAGCACATACTTTGTCGGTGGAGCAGTTAGGAATTTTTTATTAGGTAAAAGGTTTTCTGATATTGATATTTCTACATCAGCTACGCCACAACAAGTTATTAATATTTTACAAAAGAACGGGATCAAATTTTCTGATGCTTACAAGAATATGGGAGTAGTGATTGTTAAAAAAGACCGTTCAAAAATTGAGATCACTAGTTTTAGACAAGAGCATTATACTAAAAGTCGTTTCCCTTCGGTCAAATTTATAACTAGTGCCAAAATCGACAGCAGAAGGAGAGATTTTACCATTAATGCTTTGTTTTTCAACCCTATTACCAAGGAAATCCTGGACTTTCATGATGGTATAGCAGACCTGTTACAATGCAAATTAAAGTTTATTGGCAACCCTGTTAAAAAGATTGCTGAAGACCCCTTAAGAATTATTCGCGCTTATAGGTTTCAACTGCAATATAAATTGCAGATTGATTTAGAAACAGAACGAGCATTAAATCGAAATAAAGTTTTACTAAATTCAGTGAACAGTGAGCGCATCAACAAAGAAATTAATGCAGTGAAAAATAAAAATTTACGAAATAAATTAAAAAAAGTTATACACAGCAACACTTGACTGGTAAACTATTAAAACTTTATAATTAAGCTAGTTCAAATTTTGATAAAACGAAACAGAAATACAGTTAGGAATTTAAACAGATAAATTCTTGTAACAGAAAAATATTTGTACTACTTAGCCTTCATTACGCAAGTAGTGAGGAAGTAGAAAATTAAGAGACGAAACAAAAAATAATTCGTCTCAGGGAGACTGCCAACAATGGCTGCAAAAAAACGTAAAGTTGCAAAGCGCAAACCAGCTGCTAAAAAAGCTGCAAAGCGCCCAGCAAAGCGTAAAGCTGCAAAGCGCCCAGCTAAAAAAGCTGCAAAGCGCCCAGCAAAGCGTAAAGCTGCTAAAAAGCGTCGTCGTTAATTCGTACGTTGCTTCGAAGCAAAAGTACAACCATCTGAAGGGTGGTTGTATTTTATTTACTTCAAACCAGCCAACAGGTCGCCTGACAACAACTACTTTCATTTACACCTTGAATTGACACAGATCTTATATACTTCTAGACTTGCAATTATCTAGCTTTTTCGTTATACTTTACTGGTATCAAATGGTATTTATGACGCGGGGTAGAGAAATTGGCATCTCGCAAGGCTCATAACCTTGAGGCTCCGGGTTCGAATCCCGGCCCCGCAACCAAAATGATTTTAGATACAGGCCGGCGTAGCTCAGTTGGTAGAGCGAAGGACTCATAAGCCTTAGGTCACAGGTTCAATCCCTGTCGCCGGTACCACCCGGTTTAGTAAACAATTTGGACTGGTAGCTCAGTTGGTTAGAGCGTCCGCCTGTCACGCGGAAGGTCGCGGGTTCGAGTCCCGTTCAGTCCGCCACAATAAAACTCATCTGTTAAGATGGGTTTTATTGTGTCCTGATACGGGACGAGAAAATAGCTTTCACGTGCCGGGGGCAAGTTAAAAGCGTCCGGGGTCGTAACGAGCTTGAATGGAAATGAATTCCACTTCATCGCTCTCCCGTAACGTAATGCGAAACGACTGCAGTGAAACGGAAGGAGTTGAGCACAGCGGCAGGTGACCGAGTCCCGGAAAGTACCGCCAACAAAAACACACTTCAAACGAAGTGTATTTTTGATTCATAAAATGCTAAAGTAGAAATATGATATACGAAATCAAGCCAGGTAATTTTGAAAAAGAAATAGATGTTGCTGGATGTTTTATAGAATATGATAAGAAAATTTTGCTTTTGCATAGACTGGAACACAAAACTAACGGGGATACTGTAGGATTACCAGCTGGCAAAATGCTAGCAAATGAAACTTTAAATCAGACTATAATTAGAGAAGTAAAAGAAGAAACAGGTATAGACATATCAACTTTGCCAATTAAATTTATCAAATCTGTACATATTAGACATGAGGGTCATGATTTAGTTTTTCATATGTTTAAACTAGCGCTTAATAACCTCCCCGAAGTAATTATTAATCCTGAAGAACATAAAAATTTCTATTGGTTAACGAAAGAAGAGATCCTAGAGCGGAACGATTTGATTCATGATTTAAAACAATGCCTGACAAGTTATTATATATAGATAAATATCCACAGAATCAATATTTGCACGGTATTTTCAGTTTTGGTATTATATATTTGATCCGAAAAGATCACGAATTTTAGATTCCAAAGCATGCTTTCTAGAGGAGCATGCTTTTGGTTTTTATACCTATTTTAGTTAACCTGACTTTGATATAATACCTTCATGGAAACTATTTTAATCGCTATTATTATCGCATTAGTTATTGGTTTTGGTATTGCACTATACATCATCAGTTCCCGCAAAAATGCTGATACAGGAAGCAACGACCAGGCTTTCAAATTGCTTCTAGAGCAAATGAATCAATTACAAAACGTTGTAGATCGGAAGATGGGAGAAAGCACTCAGCAAATGAACGAAACTATGCGCGCGCAGTACAAAGAGTCTTTAGGTCTTATTAAAAATGTTACCGAAGGCATTACTAAATTAGACGAAACTAACAAGCAAGTTGTCTCCTTTGCAGATCAATTAAAAAACTTGCAAGACATTTTAAAGAATCCCAAGCAGCGTGGTATTCTCGGCGAATACTATTTAGAAACAACTTTAAAAAATGTGCTAGCCCCGCAGTTGTACCAAATGCAGTATATGTTTAAGAATGGGGAAATTGTAGATGCAGCAGTATTTGTAAAAGATAAAGTTATCCCAATCGATTCCAAGTTTTCTTTAGAAAACTATAACCGCATCAGCGAAGCCACTGAAGGAGTAGAACGAGCCACCCTAGAAAAGGCATTTGTCAACGATTTAAAACTTCGCATCAAGGAAACTTCTAAGTATATCCGCCCAGAAGAGAACACTATGGACTTTGCGTTCATGTTTATACCACACGAAGCAATTTATTACGATTTGCTTATTAACAAAATTGGTGCGGGAAGCGAGGATAACGAAAATCTCATTCAGCGCGCAGCGAGTACTTATAAAGTTATCATTGTTTCACCAACGTCGTTTTTGGCATATCTGCAAACTGTTTTGCAAGGCCTTAAAGCTATGCAGATAGAAGAATCCGCAAAGCAAATTAAAGCCAACGTAGAAAATTTGCAAAAGCACCTCAAATCTTACGAAGAATATCACTCCAAACTTGGCAACGCCCTTGGTACAGTAGTTAATCATTACAACAATTCTGGAAAAGAATTTAAGAAAGTCGATAAAGATGTGATGCGTATTACTGGCTCATCTGCGGTAGAAGAAATTTTGCAAATTGAAAAGCCAGATCAAGAATAATTAATTTTTTTATATATGAGTATCCGAAACCCGGATCAAAGAATTGGCGTGTTTGTAGATGTACAGAATTTATATTATTCTGCACGCAACATTTACAACGCGCGTGTAAATTTTAATGAAATCATTAAAGAAGCAGTTGGCAATCGCCGCTTAGTGCGCGCTATTGCCTATGTCATTAAGGCCGACATGCCAGAGGAGCATAACTTCTTTGAAGCGCTCGACAAAGCCGGCTTTGAAGTAAAAACCAAAGACCTGCAAACTTTTGCCGGCGGCCAGCAAAAAGGGGATTGGGATGTAGGTATTGCCATGGATATCATCAAAATGATGAATAAGCTGGATGTAGTTGTATTAGCTTCTGGAGACGGCGATTTCGCTCCATTACTAGAATACCTACAAATGACTGGTCAGTTAACCGAAACCATTGCTTTCGGCAAATCCACCAGCAGCAAGATTACCGAACTTACCGATCACTTCATCGATTTAGATGAAGACCCGAAAAGATTCTTAATGAAGATCAGACCAAGCAAGCGCCCTAGCAAGAGAAAATAATGAAAATTGTTATTGATACAAATGTTATCATAGATGGCATCAAAGACGATTACTCCTACGAAAAGCAAATTTTAGACTGCGTTATCAAAGGAGAGATTGAAGCCTATGCTAACCACCAAACTCTCAGTGAAAATAAGCTCATCATGAAGCAGCTCATCAATGATGAATCTTATAAGCAAGAAATTAATAATTTATTTGCGCAAATAAATTTGGTTAAGAATCGTCACCAGATCCACATTGTAGCGGATCCGGAAGATAATAAAATTTTAGAGAGCGCGGTAGAATCAGGAGCAGAATATCTCATTACCCGCGACAAAGCATTATTAGAACTGAATAATTTTCAAAATATCCGTATTGTCACGCCGGCAGAATTTTGGAATACTTACAAAGACTCCGGAAGCGAGCTCTGGAAGCAGTGGGCAGGCTTTTTTGGGCAAAATTAAAGACAAGAACCGCACTTCTTGCCTAAATTAAAGTCTGTGGAATATCAAGCTCGAGTATAATACACCACAGAAAGAAAAAATTTATCGCCTACACGAATTGCTTCCCCGTATTCAGCATAAACATAATTATCAAATCTTCTTAGGTCAACTTTTTGTGAAATCAGTGCTTGATTTTCATAATCGGCGACATCAATTTCTATAATTTTCGCTGGACTACTGCGACCAACAAATACATCAAATTTTTCATCATCTTTTATACAAAAACCAATTCCCGAAGATTTTCTGGTAATTATTTGTGTTAACATAAATTTTACCCCCTTTAAAAAATTTTTCTAATAATAATGAAATATTTATAATATGTCAACTCTCCTCGAAGGCTTAAATAAACAGCAACTTGAGGCTGTCACTCACACTGATGGACCTCTTTTGATTATTGCCGGAGCAGGGACAGGAAAAACAACAGTTATTACGCGGCGTATCACACATTTAATCGAACAGAATCTCGCCAAGCCACAGGAAATATTAGCGCTAACATTTACCGAAAAAGCAGCCAGCGAAATGGAAGAGCGCGTGGACCAGCTTTTACCCCTAGGTAGCTACGATTTATGGATATCTACTTTTCATGCTTTTTGCGAACGCATCTTAAAACAGCATGGCTTGCATATCGGCCTGCCAAATGATTTTGAACTGCTCGATGATACCAAGCAGTGGATCTTGCTGCATAAAAATTTTGATCGCTTTAATTTGAATTACTACAGGCCGCTCGGCAATCCGGATAAATTTATCGATGCTATGCTGTCTCATTTTTCCAAATGCAAAGATGAGCTTATTACTCCCGAAGATTATTTGCAATATGAAGAAGAGTTGGGTTTGCAATCCGGCAGTGCAGATCTGCAAACGGGTAGTGAAGAATTAGCTATGGAAGTAGCGCGCATCAAGGAATTAGCCACCGCATATCACACCTACCAGCAACTACTACTCGAAAAAAACTACTTGGATTTTGCCGATCTGATTTGGTACACCATTGAATTACTCAAGCGCCGACCCAATATCCGCAAACATTACCAAGAGCAGTTTAAATTTATCATGGTAGATGAATTTCAAGATACCAACATTGCGCAATACGAATTAATTAAATTACTCCTAGGTGAAGAGCGTAACTTAGTAGTAGTAGGGGATGACGATCAATCTATTTATAAATTCCGCGGTGCTTCTATTTCTAATATTTTAAAACTCAAAGAAGATTTCCCAAAGATTAAGGAAATCACATTAATAGACAACTACCGCAGCAATCAAAATATTTTAGATTTGGCGTATAACTTCATTCAAGCCAATAATCCAAATCGTTTGGAGCCGCAGCTCGGTATCAACAAGCGCTTAAAAGGTCATAATACCAAAAAGAGTGTCATTCAAGTGATCGAAGGAACAGATCTCCGTGAAGAACTCAACTTAGTAGTCGATAAAATTCTGGCTTTAAAAGTCGAAAACCCAGAGAGCAGCTGGAATGATTTTGCCATTCTCATTCGGGCCAACAGTACAGCTGGGGAAATTATTCCAATCCTGGAAGCCAAACAAGTTCCGTACAATTATGTCGCTAACCGAGGGCTATACAAAAAACCACTCATTGCAGACATTATCAACTATCTACGATTACTCGATAACTATCATGAATCGAGTAGTTTGTACCGTGTTTTAAATTTTCCAAAATTTACATTAAACGCTTTAGACCTAGCTCACCTCACCCAGTACACCAACAAGAAAGCTATGTCTCTGTACCAAGCCCTGCACGAGCCAGAAATCCTAATACAGCTCTCGAAAGAATCTCAAGAAAAAATTGCTGTTCTCCTAAAATTACTATCGGAGCATTCTCACGTTTCTACCGAAAAATCTGCGGTAGAAGTTTTTGTGCAAATAGTCAAAGACTTAGAAATCGATAAAACCTTACTAACGGATACCTTAGAAAACGCACAGAACAGGGAACTGCTTGAACAATTTTATAAAAAAATTGAAGAGTTTGCGGCAGTTGATGAAGATCGTACTATGCGCGGATACATCAATTATTTAAAGCTGGAACAGCAAGCAGGGGAAGAAGGCGCAATTAAGTTCGATCCAAACAGTGGGCCAGAAAGCTTAAAACTACTTACCATTCATAGCGCTAAAGGACTCGAATTCGAATTTGTTTTTATCGTAGGCATGGTAGATCAGCGCTTCCCGAGCCGCAGCCACAAAGATGCAATAGAAATTCCAGAAAAACTTATCAAGGATATTTTGCCAGAAGGAGACTTTCACTTGCAGGAAGAGCGCCGTTTGTTTTACGTTGCTTTGACGCGCGCAAAAACACATTTATATTTATCATGGGCACAGGATTATGGCGGTACACGTTCAAAAAAACCTTCGCTATTCTTAACAGAAAGCGGTCTTGTACCTACAGAAACTGCACACAAAGCAACAGGCAAGGTGGTTCTTACAGCACCATCAAAGCATAAACCTCGCAAAGAAGTATACAAACAACTACCGACTAGTTTTTCTTTTAGCCAAATTTCTACATTCCTCAACTGTCCTTTGGAGTACAAGTACCGTTACTATTTACGTTTACCTTTACCTGGTAGTCATTACTTCAGCTTTGGAACAACAATTCATTCAGTATTGCAGCATTACCTAGAAGCCTATCACCATAACTTAACTAACCAGCAACAAGACTTATTTAGTGGAGAATCGAAAGCAGAATTGCCTCCGGAAAAATTATTGCAAGACCTTTACGAGCAGGAGTGGATCGACGATTGGTATAAAAACAAAACCCAAAAAGAACAATATAAAAAGCGAGGGAAGGAGATATTAAAAACCTTTTACGCATTTAGCAAAGAAAACCTGCCTCAGCCAAGATTAATTGAACAACCCTTTACGTTAAAGTTAGGCGACAAGCAGCAATATCTATTCAATGGAAAAATCGACCGCGCCGATAATTCGCCGGAAGGTTTAATCCTCATGGACTACAAGACTTCCGAAAAAGTACCAAGTAAAACCGCCAGCCAGGACGTTGATCAACTGCGCATCTATCAATTAGCATGCCGTGATTTCTTCCAGATGCCCGTGAGTAAACTACAGTATTGGTATTTAGTACCCAATCAGATCGTGGATGTAAAGCTAGCTACTAATGAAGATTTTGAAAAACTGATAGCTAAACTAAGCGATACGATCGAGCAGATTAGGGAAGCAGTGCAGTACGACTTATTCGCCGAAAGTCATAAAAAATCTTCTCGACACGACTGTGACTATTCAGATTTGTGATAATAAACATATGTTTAACTTACCAGAACTTATACAAGCTGTTGGTTATTTAGGAATTTTCGGCATTATTTTTGCCGAAACAGGTTTGCTGATTGGCTTTTTTCTCCCTGGCGACAGCCTTCTGTTTACTGC
>CAYVGX010000029.1:0-4321 GCA_964451015.1 uncultured Candidatus Saccharibacteria bacterium
ATGTCGAAGCAAATCAGGATCTGACTGTAAATACAGAGTTTACAGAAATAGATGGACAATGGTATGTTAGAGTGTTTCGTAAACCTCGAACTCATTAACAGGCGATATGGATATTATATTTTAAAGGTAAGCAGGAATGCTTACCTTTTTAATTTGCTGTGGTATTGACCAAAAGTTATTTTTTATATATAATTATTATCTGAATATTTTTTAATATTTCAGAAATAAAAATCATAGGAGATTCTAATGAAAAAAATATTGCAAACGTGTATGTTTATTCTTGTCTTAGGTGTTGCTTTATTTACAGCCGGCTGTCCGGTAACGTTATGCAGTGACCCAACAGGCGGTTGTGTTCCACCCCCATGTGACCCGGTGATAAGTATCTGTTCAGAAGATCCATAATTCACTGATGTAATACCATTGTTTTAAGCAGGTAGATAATAAATCTATCTGTTTTTATTTTGTTTAAGTCTGCAATTTTCAGTATAATAGTAATCTATGAGTTATTTCGACATTACAAAGAAAGACGAAAAAAGTAAGGCGCGTTTAGGCGTGATTCATACTGCGCACGGCGATGTGGTAACTCCGCAATTTTTACCGATTGGGACCAAAGGCACTGTAAAAACTGTTACTAGCGAAGAGCTTAAGTTTTGGGGTGCGTCTATGGTATTAGCTAATACTTATCATTTGTGGCAGCGCCCGGGCGACGGGTTGATTTACAAAGCTGGAGGGCTTCATAAATTTATGAATTGGAAAGGGCCGATCTTTACCGACTCCGGTGGTTTTCAGGTGTACTCGCTGGCAAAGATGCGTAAAGTTTTGGAAGCAGGGGTACTGTTCCAATTCGATTTAGATGGCAAGCAGGAAATGCTGTCGCCGGAAAAATCTATCGACATTCAAGCGAATTTAGGAAGCGACATTTGTTTAATTTTAGATGACTTCCCAGGTTTTCCTTTCGAACACAAACGAAGTACAGAGTCTATTGAGTTAACCGCGCGTTGGGCGGAGCGAGCATTGAAAGAACACCGCCGCATCGTGGAAGATGGAGACCCTGTTAACCCTGGTCAAAAGCTGTGGGGGATAGTACAGGGCGCAAGCTTTGAAGATTTACGAAAGATTTCCGCGCAGCAAATGACGGATTTTGGATTTGAAGGATTTGCAATTGGGGGAGTGGCAGTGGGAGAACCACACGACGAAATGATGCGCGCGATAGAATATTCCATTCCGTATTTACCAGAACAGGCGCCGAAGCATTTGCTTGGGGTAGGAACTCCTTTTGATATTATTCAGGGAGTCGCGCGCGGCTGCGATACCTTCGATTGCGTAATTCCTACTAGGGAAGCGCGGCACGGCAGATTGTATGTGTCGGCTACTGATGAACATGGTGCAGAAGGTTACGCAACAATCGATGTACGCCTAGAAAAATATAAAGAAGATTTTACTCCGATCGATAATACCTGCGATTGCTATTTATGCTTGAATCATACTAAGGCCTATCTTCGTCATTTGCTGGCATCGGGAGAAATTTTGGGAGTGCGTTTAGCGACTATGCATAACCTGCGCTTCTATTTGCGTCTTATGGAAAAAATTCGCACAGCGATTGAGCATGATTATTTTGACGATATGCTTGCAGACTTCAAAGATTATACAAAATAAAAAAAGCCGCAAAAATATTTGCGACGTAAATTTTTACACACGCTTCTATAATCAATCGAAGCAATGAAATGGCTGGTTTGGCTTATGTTTTTTTAGATTATTCAACATAAGATCAAATTCTGCCGGAACTTTATACCCATATTGCAAAGTGCGCGCATTCATCATGTCTAATCGCTCGGAGAGCCAGTCAGATTCTTGCTTCAATTGGTTATTTCCTTGTCCTGAAAACATCAATAGCTTGATAACGCACATGCGGTTTAATCTTGCCTCAAATTCTTGGAAGATTTTTTGCTGCACTTTTGATTTATTTTTATCATCTGGAAAATATCCAAATAAGAAATAAAACCCATTATACAAGACACTACTTTTTAGATTCGCCTCATTTTCTTTTGCAGTTACTTCTAAATTTGTCTGCATTGCGTGGAGTTGATCAGATAAATCTTGCTCACGATTGTTGTAATACTGATGCAATGTATTCACATCATTATTATATTTTGCCTGAAGCAATCGATTGTCTTCAATTAATTTGTTAATTTTATCCGTATCTTTTTGCTCTTGTAAAGACTGGCTGTGAGTTTTCTCTTGGCAATCATTTAAACTTGTTCCAAGCTTCCAATAGTGGTATATCGAAATAGACAACACTATTAGGAGAAGAAAAATTATAGTTGATAAAAATCTTGTCATTGATGTATCCTCCGGAAGATTCTATTTTTATTTAACTTGTATCACTAAATGTTTTTACTGTCAAAAATAAAACAGCATCCCGTAAAGTCTGCTGTTTTAAAATTCTACACATTATTACTATTCGCCGCACGTTTCAATTTGATGTAATACATTTTCTGAAAAGAACGGCTTAATGTTGACCGGCAGGTCTGGAAAATATTCCCTGAATGCCTTTATCTGCCACTCAGGATTTATTATTGGATCATGCTCTGCTGTTTGCAGGAAATTTTCACACTCATGGATTTCCACGTTTCCATCGGGGTCCATAGTCATTTCAACCTGCTCAGCAGCTTTCTTCTGATCGTAAAGATATTCAATGATGTAAGTCAGATACTTTATTTTAGAATTTTCTGCTGTTTCAATTTGAATACTTATTTTTGGATTGAATGATCGGTCCGTGGTAATAACAGTTAGTGTGTCAGAATTTTTAATTTCCCAAATAGATCGCAGCTCGCTATTTCCTAAGCCATATTCAGAAAACCGCAGTTCTTTGTTAAAATATTTTTTGAACAATTTATAAAGAACGAGTTCATCTGTATTGGATTTCTCTTTCTCTAAGCATTCAGTTAATTTGATAACGCACTGAATTTTTAGAGTTGTGTTGTTGTATCGTGTGATGTTCACGCCATCCTTTTTTGTTGCAGCTTTTAGCTCCACATAAAATTTATGATGAGCTGGAGGTAGTTTAAAACCTCTGCCGTTATAAAATTCCATCCAGATCACCGACATATCGATGATCATGGGTGGAGTATCTACAACAAGGTCGCCCTTTTTATCATAATGGACTTTTGCGATAGTGCGGGGACCCGAGATAGTGTTAAAATACACGAATTGTTTTCCGGATTTGGAAAACGGGTTAATAGTAGGCTGTTGGGCAAGCGCCGGTAAAGTGCTGGCTGACAACAACATTAAAAATAATAATAGTGTTTTTGGTTTCATTTTTTCTCCTTGTTGTTTGTATAGTATTTTTGGTTTTCAGAAATTTATTTTTAACATTTTTTTGATGTTTTGTCAATCTGGGTATGTTTTGTTATAATTTGGTTATGTCTAAACAAGATTTAATGGAGAAAATAGTTAGTTTATGTAAGCGCCGCGGCTTTGTATATCCCGGATCTGAGATCTACGGTGGCTTAGCAAACTCTTGGGATTACGGCCCACTGGGAACTGAATTAAAAAACAACATTAAGCAGCTCTGGTGGAAGCGGTTTGTGCAGCAGCGTCCTGATATGGTGGGGATTGATGCGGCTTTAGTAATGAATCCAAAAGTATGGGAAGCGTCTGGACATGTCGCGACTTTTAGTGATCCTTTAGTTGAATGTAAAAATTGTCATGAGCGCATGCGCGCCGATAATCTTCCTGAAGACTTAAAATGCAGCAAAGGGGGCCAGCACGAATTTACCGAACCAAAGCAGTTTAATTTGATGTTAAAAACTTTTTTGGGTCCTGTAGATCCAATAAATTTATTGTGGCAAGCATACCAAAGAGGTGCTGATATAGATGAATTGACTAAAGTGCTACTGGAAGTTAGCCAGTCAACTGCATACTTCCGTCCGGAAACTGCACAAGCAATGTTCGTGCAATTTAAAAATGTGTTAAACACTTCTCGTAAGCAATTGCCGTTTGGTATTGCGCAGCAAGGTAAAGCTTTCCGTAACGAAATCACTCCTGGTAATTTTATCTTCCGCACGCGCGAATTTGAGCAGATGGAAATCGAATATTTCATTCCAAAGCCTAACACTGACGAAGACTGGAATAAGTATTTCGAAGAATGGAAACAGGAAATGATTAACTGGATGAAGGACGATTTGGGGTTGGATATGGGTCACGTGCACGAGCTAGAAGTGCCGGCAGAAGATCGCGCGCACTATTCTAAGCGCACTATAGATTTTGAATATGAATTTCCTTTTGGTGTAAAAGAGTTGTATGGCTTGGCGTATCGCGG
>CAYVGX010000029.1:4421-7891 GCA_964451015.1 uncultured Candidatus Saccharibacteria bacterium
CTATTAAAAAACAAGCCAGAATTAGTGGAGAAAGCGCAAAGTATATACAAAGATTTGTCTAAGCATTTTATGGTTGCTTGGGACGATCGCGGTAACGTAGGGAAACGTTATTTCAGCCAAGATGAAATCGGCACGCCGTATGGAATTACTGTAGATTTCCAGACGCTGGAAGATAATACAGTGACCATTCGCGACCGCGACACCATGGAACAGCAAAGAATTAAAATAGATGAATTAGAAAATTTCTTAAAAGATAAAATAGCGTAAGCAATTACGCTGTTTTTAAATATATGAAATACTATCAACGAAAATTAAAAAATGGATTAACAATTTTGGAGGTACCATCAGAAGATGCGGAAAGTGTGGTGGTGGACTTCTTTGTTAAGACTGGTTCTCGCAGTGAGACTGCAAAAGAAAATGGCATTTCCCATTTCTTGGAACACTTTTTGTTTAAGGGAACAAAAAAATATCCTAGCGCCATGGCTATCACCGAACTGGTAGACGGTATTGGTGGGGAAATGAATGCTAATACCGGCAAAGAACATACCCAGTTTTTCATTAAAGCTCATCATCAGTATTTGGAAATGATCTTCGAAATTCTGACCGACATGATTCAAAGCCCTCTATTAGGCAAGACTGAAATGGAGCGCGAAAAAGGCGTCATTGTGGAAGAGATTAATATGTACAAAGACAATCCACGCATTACTGCCAATAATATATTGGAAGAAGTGATGTGGGAAAAAGATCCATTGGGGCGCGATATTGCGGGGCAAGTAGGTACTGTGACTAAATTTACTCGCCCGATGTTTGTAAGCTATATGCAGCGGCATTATCAGGCTGGTAATATGATCTTGGGTGTATCGGGAAAGTATGATCGCGCATTCCTGAACAAGCTCATTGCGAAACATTGGAATGCATTTCCGGCTCATAAGTTTTCGTCATGGACAAAAGCAAAAGATAGTCAAAAATCGTGGCGGGTACGCGTGCAGCATAAAGATGTGCAACAGGCAGTGATTAATTTTGGCTTTAAGGGACTCGATTTTAATCATAAAGACAATACCGTGGCAGCAGTGTTGGCTAGTATTTTAGGCGGAGGTATGAGCAGTCGATTGTTTACAGAAGTACGCGAGCGCCGCGGTTTGGCATATTATGTACGGGCCATGAACGGCAACTATCAAGATACTGGCGTATTCGATATTAGTTCCGGGGTCCGCTTAGATAGTATTGAAGAAGCTATGCGCGTTATTTTGCAGGAATTAAAGAAAATTTCGGAAGAGAAAGTTACCGATAAAGAATTTGCCAAAGCTAAAGCCTATTTGAAAGGCAAAACCACGTTAGCGCTGGAAGATAACCAAACCAGGCTGGATTGGTTTTTAGAAGAAGTGGCTTTCAAGAAAAAGATCCAGACGCCGAAAGATATCTTCAAGGCAGTGGATATGGTGAAAGCAGAAGATGTGTTGCGTCTGGCTAAACAATTATTCGTGTCTTCTAAGATGTCTCTGGCTATTGTCGGTCCGTTTAAATCTAGTAAAAAATTCGAACAAATTTTAAAAGCATTTTAATATGAAATCTATACAACCTCTTATAGGCTGCCATGTGTCTATTGCGGGTGGCCTCGACAAAGCCCCTGGTCGCGCTGCGGAGCTTGGCTGCGAAACATTTCAAATTTTTTCTCGCAGTCCCCAAGGTGGAGCAGTATCTCCTATAACACCGGAATTGGCCGAGAATTTTAAAGCCGAAATGGATAAGGCAGGTATTGATACTTTTGTCATTCATGCGCCTTATATTCTGAACTTTGGCTCAGCGAAAAAATCCACTTTTCATGGCTCGATCAATTTAGTGCGCACCGACCTAGAACGGGGTAGCTTGCTGGGCGCAAAATATGTAATGTTTCATCCCGGCAGTTTCAAAGATCTGGGCGAAAAAGAGGGTATGAAGCAAGCTCGGGAAGGATTAAAGCAGGTACTGGATGGCTATAAAGGCACGACTAAGCTCCTCATTGAAATTTCTGCAGGAGCAGGAAGTGTGATTGGCGACACTTTTGAAGAATTGGCCGAACTTATGGCGCCAATTAAGAAGTCTAAAGCCTTTGGAGGTATCTGTTTTGATACACAGCACGCTTTTGGAAGCGGGTATGACCTGCGCACTGAGAAAAGCGTGACTGAGGTATTTAAAAAGTTCGATCAGGTGATCGGGTTAGAGTACTTTGCCATGAGCCATGTGAACGATTCCAAAGTAGAATTAGGCTCTCATAAGGACCGGCACGAGCATATTAATGATGGTGAAATCGGCAGCGAGGGTTTTTCTTCCTTTTTCAAGCAGCTGGGCAAAAAAAAGTTGACTGTTCCCTTGATCCTGGAAACTGAGCATGATAAAGTGATAGCAGATATTAAATTACTTAAAGCTTTGCGCGATAAGCCCAAAGCGACGAAATAAAAGAAAGGTCTACATACTATGAGTTTCTCAGAATTCTTTGGTTCTCGCGAAAACCCAGAAGCTGCACACGAACAGATTCGAGCGAATTTTGCCACTGCTAATGAAAATTTAGAATCGACCCGTGCCGAGCGCGGCTCTGATGGGGAGAAGAGAGATAAGGAATTTTATACTAACCTGCTGGAACAAGCACAATAAATTATGGACGAAACAACAAAGTTAGAAAAAATTATTCATTTGATAGAGCAATCCGATTTGGACCGTACTATCAAAGACATTTTAATTCGGGATATTCAAAATGAAGGCCTGACCGACTTTTTGCGCGAACAAATTAAAGCCTTTTGCTTGGAAGGCATTAAAAAGCTCGATCGGCAGATGGAAGAAGCGAAAGCAGTACTCGACCCGGAGCAAGCAGAAACTACAACTACAAATCCGACTGAATAGTCGGATTTTTAATTTTACGATATACTTAGCGTATGAATTACCATTTAGACAATTCCACAAAAATTATTTTACGCGTTGTAGTTATTTTATTGGCCTTGGGGTTTTTGTGGGTGATCCGAGATATTGTGATTGTAGTGCTACTCGCTTTAGTGGTGGCCTCGGCCTTAGAACCGATGGTAGATTATCTTACTAAATTTAAAATTCCTCGCTTTGTCAGCGTTTTAGGTACATACGTAGTGGTTATCGCTATTTTTGGTATTGCGATTTCTTTGTTGTCGCCGCTGGTGATTGATCAGGCTAAAGTATTATCCGAAAATCTTCCTGCGTATGCAGTTGAGCTGCAGGCGCGTTATCCTGGGCTTACCTTGTTTTCCGGAGGTGCTGATTTGGCTACGATTGCCCAGAAATTGGTGACCAGTAATACCGGCAGCGATATTATTTTTCATCGTACGCTGGGTTTATTTAATGGGATTGTGGCACTGATTACCGTGTTGGTAATTTCGTTTTATCTTGTTGCTGCGGATAAGGGTATGAAGCAGTTTATTAGCGATATTGTGCCTTCGCAGTACCACAACACTACGATTCGTCTTATT
>CAYVGX010000030.1:0-7185 GCA_964451015.1 uncultured Candidatus Saccharibacteria bacterium
ACGAAGTAAAGAATGGAAATAGTTATCGTTATTTATTTAACTGGGAAGACAACCTTAGTCCGGGTACATACAGAGTATTTGCCCGGAGCAGTGACGGAGAGACAAGCAATAAAGTTACCATCACAATTAACTAAAATAAAACAGCCTCGCGTGAGGCTGTTTTATTATATCTTTAAGACTATTTGTCTATTGGGCTCTTCGCCAATACTTTCTGTAACTAAGTGAGGGAATTGCTGCTGGATATAATTATGCACAAACTTTCTTTCATGACGAGGCATAACAGGTAAATAAATTGGCTCTTTAGAGTATTTCAATTTCGCCACCATCTCTTTAACCATTTGCTTAATTTGATATTCCCGATTGCTTCTATAATCGTCTATGTCTAAACTGAAATGAATAGATTCGGTTTGGTCTTTAAAATGCCTATTAACCATAGCGAACAGTAAATGTTCTAGGGCCAATAAATTAGCACCCTGCTTACCAATGAGCATACGAGGGGAATCTACCGAAATATGAAAGATCAATCCTTTCAGTAAGCTCTGCTCATATTCTACACGAGCTTTAAAACCAGCAGTGGCCAATAATTCGACAAGAGTGTTCTTAATATATTCAATTGTGTCGTAATCTGGATTCATGTTAAGAAAGAGGATTAGATTGATGGGTTCTTTGAATATAATATTGCTGAGCAACTGCAAATAATGTAGTGACAATCCAGTATAACGGCAATCCTGCCGGTAATGTCCATGCGATCACCACAGAAATAATAGGTAACACATACGTCATTTGAACATTAAGGGCTTTTTGGGTCGGGTCTTGAGTAGTAGGGTTACCGTTCCACTTAGCAATCATGCGGGACTGCCAGAATTGAGCCAATCCGGCCAATATTGCAAAAACTATATTAGGATGAGAAAGGTCGACTAATTGCAAAAACTTCGGATTCAAGGTGCCAGGATTAGACACAAAAGAATATAATCCTTTTAAATTTCCTTTGAGAGCTTTTGCAAACACTTGATACAAAGCGATCAAGATGGGTAGTTGAATCAAAACTGGCAGACACGAAGACAAAGGATTCACTTTATGTTCTTTATACAAATCCATCATTGCTTTAGCATGAGCTTCCTTATCGTCTTTATGCTTTTCTTTCAATTCTGCCATTTTAGGCTGTAAAGCAGACATAGCCCGCTGGCCCTTCAATGACTTATGCATTAAAGGCGCTAGCAAAATACGTATAACCAAAGTTACCAAAATGATAACGATACCAATATCATGTATTGGCAAAACATTATACAAGTAAACCAGTAAGTTTAATATCGGTCGATAAATTATTTCGTGATAAATTCCTAACATATATGTTTATATTTTATTTATTTGTGGTCTAGTGAATGGATTACATCGCACGATTCTTAAAACGGAAAATAAGAACCCTTTAATTACTCCATACTTAGAGAAGGCATTAATCGCATATTCACTACAGGTCGGATAAAATCTACAAAATCCATAGGGATACCGAGCTTTTAACATACCATGATCGGGGGATAAAGTTTTCTGATAACCCTTGATGATCCAAATGATAATAGTGCTCATATATTTATCATTTTACCTTTTTGCAAAGCCGATAATGTTTCTTCTTTTAATTCTACCACCGATTTACTGATTGCCCCTTTTTTTACAATAACTGCATACTGGGCTGGTTTTAACTTCGGTAGCATTTCCTGAAAAGTACTTCTGATTGCTCGTTTCAATTTGTTTCGAATAACCGCGCTTTTAGATATCTTATTAGATACTATGACAGTGACAAGAGGGGAGTCAATTTCTTTTGAAATCAAGTATTTAATAAGGAAAGATTGGCTAAAAAAAGCCCGCCCTTTGGCTGTGGTTTTTGAAACTTCAGCTGTTTTTGATAGGCGGTGCTTTTTAGGTAGCATATTAAACGGTTAATTTCTTACGTCCCTTAAGACGGCGGCGGGCTAAAGTATTTTTGCCGGTCCGAGTTTGCATGCGTTTGCGAAAACCATGGGTTTTCTTTCTTTTTCTGACTTTTGGTTGATACGTTCTTTTCATAAATAAGTCTTAAGTTGATCTCTATACCTGTAAATTATAGGGAAATTTTAGAAATTGGTCAATGATTTTATTGATTTTTTGCTAATTTCTTATAAAAAATAACTGAAATGTTGATAAACCACAATTTATCCACAGGCTTTACACAGGCAATAAAGAATTTGGCTTATTTATAACGATTTATTAGGTTGTTTACATGTTGATAAGTCCATTGATAGAATGACTATACTGCAATATTTAATGAAATAAAATCAAAAGTTTTCACATTTGAGGCAATTTTTAGGAATAATAAATATAAAAGTTGGGCGTAGCTAAACTACGGCACACATGAAATATAACTACATCCTAAAAAAGCCCTCAAATATGAAAATTTTGTACACAAATGACAAATGAACAATTATGGCAAGCCATGCTCGGCAGCCTAGAAGTTACTGTAAGTAAGGGGAATTTTAACACTTGGTTTAAAAATACCGGCATTATTGAGAAAGGAGAAGATTTCATCACAGTAGGGGTTCCCAGCAATTTCACCCATGATTGGATCAAAAATAAATTTCACGCTCTATTACTGAAATCTTTAAAAAGCATTGCCCCCGAAATACGCGAAATTCACTACCAAGTAGGCAGTATTCGCCCAGAAACAGGGAAGCAAGGGACCTTATTACAACAATCAGAGGTTACTGCAAAAAATACTGTGGTCTATCAGCAAAGTGCCCAGGCGCCAATTACCGGCTTAAACAAGCAGTACATCTTCGATACTTTTATTATCGGTAAAAATAATGAACTGGCTCACGCTGCCAGCGAAGCTGTATCTAAAAACCCAGGTGGTCTTTACAACCCGCTATTTATCTATGGTGGTGTAGGATTAGGGAAAACCCATTTAATGCATGCAGT
This sequence comes from uncultured Candidatus Saccharibacteria bacterium, assembly GCA_964451015.1. Classification (GTDB taxonomy): domain Bacteria; phylum Patescibacteriota; class Doudnabacteria; order UBA920; family UBA920; genus UBA920. The sequence goes on from CAYVGX010000030.1 coordinate 2,950, forward strand.
AGGAAACAAGCTTTTAGCTGAAAATCCTAGGCTCCGTATTCTGTATGTAACCTCAGAAAAGTTTACTAACGACTATATCGCGGCTATTCAAACCAAAAAAATCGACGATTTCAAAAAAATGTACCGCAATGTTGATATGCTTCTTGTAGATGATATTCAATTTATTGCCGGTAAAGAGCAAACACAGGAAGAATTTTTTCATACATTCAATGAATTACGCGATAAAGGAAAGCAGATCATTTTAACTGCCGATCGATTACCAAAAGACATCCCTGCGATCGAACAGCGTTTAGTGTCTCGCTTCGAATGGGGGATGGTGGCCGACATCAGTGCGCCAGATTTCGAAACCCGCGTAGCTATTTTAAAGACCAAACTTCAGAAAAAAGGTATTTACTTAGAAGATGATGTTGTTAATTATATTGCCGAAAATGTAGTAAGTAATATCCGCGAACTTGAAGGAGCGCTTAATAAAATCTTGATCTATAAACAGATAGAAAACGATGCAATTCATTTAGAAAAAGTTAAGGATTTATTGATCAATATCATCAATAATAAAAAGAAGACTGTTTCTGTACGTAAAATAGCCGAAAGTGTCGCTACTTTTTATAGTATTACTGTAGACGATCTAATTAAGCAGTCCCGTAAGAAAGAATACGTCAAACCAAGACAAACCGCGATGTATCTAATCCGAAAAGAACTAGAAGTATCTTTTCCTTCAATTGGTGAATTCTTCGGGGGAAGAGACCACACTACGGTAATGCATGGAGTAGAAAAAGTAGAAAAGGCAGTAAAAGTCCAAGATGAAATCAAGCAAGAACTGGAACTAATTTTAGAAAAGATCTATAGCTAATGTGTATAAAGGTGTGGAGAAGATATGTATAACCTTGTTGAAATCCGGTTAATAAATTATTAATAAGCTGCGGTTAAAAAGTTGATAAAATTTTCCTCATCATACGATAAAAAAGTTATTAACTTATTCGTCCCGACATTATAAACAGGCGAAATCAAATTTCAATCAATTATTAGTGAAGATTGGTAAGTTATCAACTTATCCATAACCCTTATTATTACTAATTAAATATATAAAATGAAGATTATAATAACTCAGGAAAATTTAAGGAACGGACTTTCGGTAGTGAGCAGGGTTGTAGGAAATAGTTCTACATTACCAATCTTAAACAATGTCTTGTTAGAAACAGAAAATGGTTTACTAAAATTATCAGGAACCAATTTAGAAACAGGCATTAGTACGTATGTAAGATGTAGTGTAGAAAAAGAAGGTGCTATTTGTTTAGGGGTAAAAACCTTGACCGACCTGGTGAATAGTTTGCCTCAGGGAAACATTACAATCGACGCTGAGGAGTTCGAAACTAAGATTACGACCGAACATACCAGTGTGAATATTAAACACCTTACAAGCGATGATTTTCCGCTTATTCCTAAAATCGAAGATGGAGGTAAGGCTGTTTTAGATCCTGTAGTTATGAAGAATGCTTTAGACCAGGTAATATTCGCCGCCTCAACTTCTGAAACACAGTCAGAAATTTTTGGGATATTGTTTTGGTTCGGAGGTAAGAATTTATTATTGACCGCAACAGATCGTTATCGTTTGGCGGAAAAATCTATTTCTTACTCGGGAGGATTAGATTATAAAATTATTGTGCCTCATAAAAGCGCGCAGGAGATTGCTCGATTGCTGGCAACCATGGATAAGGAAGTAGAGATGAGTGTCACAGCGACACAGTTAGCCTTTTCTTTAGATAATACCTATGTAGTTACTCGCCTGATCGATGGGCAGTATCCGGATTACCAACAAATTTTACCGGAAACAAGTAATACTAATATCATTCTTGACCGCCAAGAATTATTGTCTGCGTTAAAAACCACTAGTGTGTTCTCCAGAGGATCAGGAAGTATTAATATCGAATTTAATTCTGAAGAAAATATTTTAAAACTTAGCTCTATTTCTCATGACCTTGGTCAGAGTACGGTAGATATTGTGTGCAAGGTAAACGGGCCTTCTGGTGCGTTGATTATGAATTATCGATATTTGTTAGATTTCTTGAATAATTACAATGAAGAAACCTTGGTAATGAAAGTAATAGACGATGCCGCTGCTGTAACCTTTACGCCGGAGAGCGATGATAAGTATTTGTATTTAGTCATGCCTATTAAGCAGTAGAATTTAATTTATTTATATTATGAACATCAAAAACATTAACTTAAAAAACTTTCGCAACTACCCGAATTTAGATTTGGCGATTACTAACGACATGGTAGTATTGTCTGGGCCGAATGCAGTAGGTAAGACTAATTTGCTCGAATCTATTTATTTTGGTTCGCTATTTAAATCATTTCGCAACGATGCAGATTTTATTTTCTTAAAAAATACTACCGACGCCCAGATTAAAATCGAATTCGAGTATGGCGACGAAACTAATTTGTTGGAAATCTTTTTAGAAAAACGCGACCGGATATTCGCGAATTTTAAAATTAATGGCATTAAGAAGCGCCGTAAAGAAGCGCAGCGTTTTTTGAAAATTGTCATTTTCGAACCGAACGATGTGGAATTGTTTACCAAGGCTCCAGAGGCGCGCCGTAAATATTTTAATATGGTGCTGTCTCAAAAGCATTTAGATTATTTAGACTTGTTGATGGGTTATAAAAAAACTATGTCCCAGAAAGCAAAGTTTTTGCAGGATTTAAAAAATGGAATTGGTAACCCAGATGAACTCTCGGTGTGGAATGAACAGTTGGTAAACTGGGGAACCAAGATAATCTGGTACCGCAAGCAGTTTGTGAATTTCTTAAACCAAAATTTATCTGAGGTATATACAAATATTTCAAAATTCCAGCGCACTGTCGAAATTGTATACGAAACCATTGTAGGTGATACGGAAGAAGAGATTGCCGAAAATTTCAAAGCCGATTTAGAAAAAATGCGTCCTCGTGAGTTAGGTTCTACTTTATGTTTGGTGGGGCCGCATCGAGATGATTTCTTTTTGCAAAGCGAAGGTTTGTTCTTGGTTTCTTTCTCTTCTCGCGGCGAACAACGTAGCCAGATTTTAGCTTTAAAGATTTTAGAATTAGAGTACCTAACGATAGATGGTAATACACCGATTTTACTTCTCGACGATGTGTTATCGGAACTTGATGATATTCGCCGTACGTACTTATTGAAATATCTGCAAGGGAAATTTCAAACTTTCATCACTACAACACATCCATTGGAGATGGTGGGTCAGCATGTTACATTGAGCCCTGCAGTAAATGAAATCGAGGAAGAAGTTGAATAATATACATTAAATCTGTACACTATACTGTACAGTTTTTAATAAACTTTTAATATATGAATGCATTAATATTCGCTGGGGGGACGGGTTCTAGGTTATGGCCAGCCAGCACTAAAAATAAGCCGAAACAAATTTTAAGTTTCTTTGGAGAAGAAACTATGCTGCAAAAAACATATAGTAGAATTGCTAATGGTATACCAAGCAATAAAATTTTTGTAGCCACTTCTTCCGCTTATAAACAGCCGGTAAAAAAGCAGTTGTCTAAAATTCCTGCGAAGAATTTTTTGTATGAACCTGTGCGTAAGAATCGTGGGCCTGCAATCGGCGTAATGATGCTCTTTTTAGAAACATATTCCAAAGACCCATATTTCACTACAGTATGGAGCGATGATCATATCAATCAGGAAGACATTTATCATTACAATTTGCAGTTAATCGAACGTTATCTTAACAAAAACCCGCAGCAGATTTTGGCGATTGGCGTATATCCTAGTTATCCAAATGTGAGTTTTCGGTATGTTGAAACCGGGAAAATTATTTCTTCTGAAACCATTCCAATTTTCAATGTGAAGAAATTCCACGATAAACCAAATTTAGTAAAAGCGAAAAAGATGTATTTGTCTGGAAAGCACTTTTGGAATACCGGTTATTTCATTTCCAGCACACAAGCAATTTTGGATTTATATAAAAAGCACTTCCCGGAATGTTATAAGATTTTAGAAAAGATTCGTCCGTATATGGGCACTAAAAAGCAGGACGAAATAATAGAGAAGTTATATAAAGAAATGCCTAGTTTTGACTTCGAAGAAATTTTTTACAGTAATCCAGATTTGTTGAAATTAGTGCCTGCTAATTTCGATTGGATGGATATCGGACGCTGGGGTGCTGTAAAAGATGTGCAGTCCGATAAGAATGATAATTTAGAAAAAGGATTAGTAGTGAG
>CAYVGX010000031.1:0-7121 GCA_964451015.1 uncultured Candidatus Saccharibacteria bacterium
CGTATGTGTCCATACTTATAAAATATTAATGATAAGAAATTATTTGTCGGAAACAATAGCTTTAGTAATCACGACTTTTTCTTGCGGCGCTCCGTCACTTCCTCCGAATGGCCCAGGAACAATTGGCACACCGCCGATTTTTTCTACAACATCCATACCGCTCACCACCTGGCCAAAGACAGTGTATTCACCGTCAAGCATTGGCAATGCCTGTAATGCGATATAGAACTGACTACCAGAGGAATCCTTTTTTGGATTAGCATCATCGCCCAAACGGGCCATAGCAACTGCGCCTTTAGTGTGTGGTAGTTTGATTTCTGCTGGAATAGTATAGCCTGGCCCGCCGCTACCATTACCTTGAGGATCGCCGCCTTGGATAACAAAACCTTTAGCAACACGATGGAATGTTAAACAATCGTAGAAACCAGCCTTAGCTAGTTTAACAAAATTTTCGGAAGTTTTAGGTGCATCCTTCTTATTAACTTCAATTTTAATATCTCCAAAACCTTCAACGGTAAGAGTGACGAATGTATCTGTAGTATTCATAGTTACTGTTTTCAAATTAGAGTCTTGATAAGTGCGCTTGCATTCTGTGGTGACAGATGATGTTACTGGAGATTGTTGCGCTGGTGTGTCTTGCGTAGATTGATCTGGAGGAACAGATGATTGCTGTTCGGATTTTTCAACTTTACTGCTACCTAATTGACTGTACGCCAGCCATGCCACTACTCCAATGACTATAACTGCAATTAAAACGTACGCACTATTTTTTCCCATAATTATAGTTTAATTTTAACTATCCTATCATAGACAGGATTATTTTTCAAATCTCGTTTTTGCATATTAATAACAATCTGCCACAAAACATATAACAACACATAATAACATATCACTGCGACTCCACTCACACGAAGCTGTGTTACGCTATATGATTGCATTGCTATATAATGAACAGCTTGTAACAGTAATTCTAGTCCACTATTAATTACTTGAGCTATATGTACGCCTAGTACAGGAATGACCGATAAGCAGCCTGCCAGCATTATCCAAGGTACCAACGGGACAATTAAAATATTCACAGGCAGAGCCACAATACTGAGTGTTTGAAAGTAATATGCAATAATCCCCAGTGTCATCACCAATGCACCCCCGCTCGACCACATGATATCTGCGAACCAACCCTCATGTCCGTACCACATCTTCATTTTATGCGCGCAGATTACCCCCAGTGTTGCGCATACACTTAACTGAAACCCTATATCGTATATGGACTGCAAAGGATTTACTATAGACATCACTGCTACGGCATAGGCAAGAGTAACATAACTGTAACTCATTCTGCCAAGGAGTCTCGCTACCAGCAATAAACTGACCATAATAGCTGCACGAACTACACTAGCATCAAAACCAACTAAGCATACAAAAAACCATATTACCGCAAGACTTATTACATCTACACTTTTACGAGGCAATACTAAACAAAGCATAGATAAACTTCCCGCCAAGACAGTCAAATTGAATCCCGACACCACCAACACATGACTCAAGCCTACATTTTTAAAATCAGTTTTTGTGCTTTTAGAAAGCTTGCTATCATCTCCTATTAGCATACCTAGCATTACCCCACTTGCGTCTTTGGAAAAATGCTTACTTATCGCATGTTTAATATATTCTTTACTAGTACGTATTATCTTATGAAGCGCACTTTCTTGTCTTCGTAATGGTACAATCTGTGCTTTTTTAATTTCTGCATAAATATTGTCCTGCTTGAGATACTGAATATAATTGAAACTGCTAAAATTTTCGGGCATATGAATCTCTCCTGTGACATATACATAGTCACCCTTCCGTACAGAAGTTTCATTATATAAACTCATTCGCAATTGCTGTGCATACCCATCTGGCCTAAAAACCAGAATCTGGTTACCCGAACTACTTATAGACGGTTCTTTGGTAATATATCCATATTGTGCAACTTTTTGATTTACCAAAGGAGTATACATATTCGGAGAAGGAAATGTAACCAGCCGATACACATAGACAGATACTGCGATAATTACGAGGACATATTTTTTGTACATGCAGCCAGTATGCACCCACCGCAGTCAAAATACGAACAAGAAAAAATAAAACCGCTCCTAGAAGCGGTCTTATTTATTTTAATGTGGCAGATAGCTCGGTTATAGCTACGTCTGTCTGTTCTCTGGTCGTCATATTTTTCACTTTCACCATGCCCGCTTTATGTTCTGCCTCACCCATTACCACTGCCCATGTGATTGCTTTCTTTTCCCCATATTTGAATTGCTTATCTAACTTCACAGGTTCATAATACAATTCTACTTTAAATCCGTTATCCCGAAGCATACTAGCCAGTTTACTATATTCCGCTTGCAAGCCATGCTCCAGATTTAAGATAAGCACATCCGCAGAACCTGCCGTAGGTATTAAATTTAATTCCTGCATAGCATCATACAAGCGATCTATTCCCAAACTAATACCCACCGCGGGCAAGCTCGTGTTCGAGTACTGAGATAGCAAGCCATCATAGCGCCCACCACTGCAAATACTGCCGTACTCTGGTTTATCTGGGATCACTGTTTCGTACACTGTACCAGAATAATATTCCAAACCGCGCGCGATTTTTGGATCAAACTGAATAGAACCTTTCAAATTATAATCCTTCAAACCGTCTAATACTTGTTGTAAACGAGGTGTTGGTACGATACCAGTGCCTTCAACTAGTTTCTTAGCCAGTGCTATTTCCTTCTCACTGATACCACGTTCCTGCATCTCCTGCGCAGCTGCGTCCATACCAATTTTTTCCACTTTATCAATAATACGAATGGTGTCCGGTGAAAAATCTTTTAAAATTTCCCGGTCGCTAATGCGAAATGTATAATTAACTATTCCTAATGCTTCGATTGTCTTTCCTGCGCAAGCAATCACTTCGATGTCAGAAAGCACGCTATCAGAACCTACTACATCTACATCGCACTGATAAAACTCGCGCAAGCGGCCTTTTTGAGGATTATCTGCCCGCCACACCGGAGCAATCTGATACCGCTTAAAAGGAAAAGTAAGCTTGCCTTGATTTTGGGCAACATAGCGAGCTAAAGGTACTGTTAAATCGTAGCGCATAGCGACATCGCGATCACCATGATCCTGAAAACTATACACTAATTTCTGATCATCTCCATACTTTCCCATCAAAATATCCTTATATTCTAATACTGGCGTAGATAATGGCAAGAATCCAAACTGCTCAAACACAGTTTGAATTTTGGCAAACATAGCTTGCCGACCGCTCTGTTCTTCTAAACTATAATCGCGAAAGCCTTTTAACAATCGTGGTTCTATTTTTGTCATGTGTATATTATAGCAACGTTTAAGCGCAAAATAAAAAATCGGCGTATCGCCGATTTTGCTAATTACTTTTTTTGAACAAGCCAACTGTCCAGTGCAAGGCTTTTATAGCTCTGCTGTCGCGGAAGCCATGACGGCGTTCATAATCGCCTTTTACCTGATGCATAATGGTATCTACCTGTCGGTAACGGCCATAGCCATGTACCGACAACCAGCCCCCTACCGCAACGAATGTCCAACCCAAAAATTGCATCCACTCGTTGTCAAAAAATTTAATTAAAGTCGCGCCTGCAGCAATCAAGGTTAAGGAAGTGCGCACATAAGACATAAAAGCAGTTTCATTTGTCAAAATTGTGCGATCGATAGCTAAGTAATCACGCAAAATTTTATCTTTATGATCCTGCATGTATTCAGAATATGGTTTTTCCGACATATTTTGTGTTTGTTTCAGTTCGATTTTTAACGACTTTATTATTGTAGCATACTTTTGGCTTTTTGTCGATTATTTTCCATATCGCAAAAACACTTTATAATTATGATATGGAAAATAAACCTAATCTCAGTAATCCCCAAGAGCATTTCCCCACTATCGAAAGATTGCATACCGATGTTTTAGAAGATAAATACGGTCCAATATTAGCGAAAGTCATAAAACACAATCAAAATGTTCGGGAAGTACATCTTATTGACAAAGATGGTATTTCTCGCACCTATGCTTTAATATTTTTCACTCACAACAATAAATCTAATCAAGAAATTTTAAAAATAAATCATATCATCCAAACTGGTACACCAATTGGTAAAGCTTTTCGGGAACACGGTTACGAAATTCGTAAAAACGTTATTGATGTTTACACAATTCATTTACCAGAATGGCTAAAGATAGAATTTCACGAACATTCTGATTTTGCAAAAGCACGATTGTCAGAATTTTATGCCCATAAACAAAACCAAGCTCCATTTATTTATGGAACAGTTGTAGAAATTTATTCACCAGACTTTAGAGGTCCAGTAATCAATTCAACAGATGTAGAACAAATAAATCCTTCTACCGAAGCTTTTTCTCACGTAGGTATTACTAAACAACAAATCTGGGACACATTAGGGCAAAATAACAACTGGCAAGATAACTCTGGTAAATACTCAAAAGCCAAAGAAAAAAGTTTAATGCTAGTGAGTGAATTAAAACAGCAAATTAATAATTATATTAACAAATAAAAAAACTCCCTTGCGGGAGTTTTGAATTTACTTCATTTTTTTGCGAATGAAAGCTGGAATGTCGAGTTCATCATCAGAAGCTTCATCATCACTCATAGTCGATACAGGCTCAACTGGCTTTGGCTTAAACAATGGGCGGCGGATTTCAGGAACTGGTTCTTCATCTGGCAATTCCACTTCCCGTTCTTGCGGTTCTACCACACGAACTGGAGCTGTGCGTTGGGCGGAATAATCTCGATCCTCAACAGCGGCAAAAGAAATTGGCGTTGGGCGGCGATTATTTTCATCGAAGCCCGTAGCGATAACAGTGATGCGCATTTCATCGCCCATGGATTCGTCGATAACAGTACCAAATTTAACCTTAGCGTCTGGGTCAACATTTTTAGTAATAACTTTAGCAGCTTCGTCGATTTCAAACATCGCCAAGTCGGCACCACCAGTAATATTAAATAGAACACCTTGTGCGCCATCGATAGTCATGTCGAGAAGTGGTGAATTCACAGCAGCTTTAGCAGCAAGCTCAGCACGGTTTTCACCAGAAGCCTGACCAATACCCATCATAGCAGTACCTGCGTCTTGCATAATAGTACGCACGTCGGCAAAGTCTGCGTTTACTAAACCATGAGTAGTAATTAAGTCCGAAATACCGGCAATACCTTGGCGCAGCACATCATCTACAGTCTTGAAGGCATCCATCAAAGAAGTTTTCTTGTCGATGATCTGCAAGATACGATCGTTTTGTATAGAAATAATTGCGTCTACTTTATCTTTTAAGTTTTCGTAGCCATTTTCTGCAACTTCACGGCGCTTGCTACCTTCAAAAGTAAACGGCTTGGTAACAACAGCAATAGTTAAAATACCGCGATTTTTAGCCAGCTCTGCAACAATTGGTGCAGCACCGGTACCAGTACCTCCGCCAAGTCCGCAGGTAATAAAGATCATATCTGCATTGGCAATGGAGTCTTCGATTTCTTCTTGGCTTTCTTCTGCAGCCTGACGTCCCAACTCAGGATTCATGCCACTGCCCAAACCTTTAGTAATAGTCTTACCAATATGCACTTTGCGATCGGCTTGGTTATTGTGCAAGGCCTGTGCATCGGTATTTACCGCAACAAATTCCACACCTTTAATACCCATTTCAGTCATACGGTTTACAGCAGATGTACCACTCCCCCCAATTCCCAACACTTTGATGCGGGCAAAGGTTTCAAATTTTGGTTTTACTTCCATATATTTCTTCATTTAGGTTTCTGTAATAGTTTAGACTGTCTACAGTCTGTTTTTTGTAAAATTAATTTCAGAGTTTGAAAATTAAAACGCAAAATAACAAGCAATATCGTCCATTTTCCTGAAAAAGGATCCGACCCAGGCTATTTTGATTGTTATTTTACGTTTTAAAATTTTGTTTTGCCGCAGAAATTCTGCGATTTATGGCATAAAAGACTTAAACCACTGCTTCAATTTTAGCACAAATTTATTATTCGACAACCCTTTGAAACTGTCCATAATTCCTGATGCAAAGTACCCAGAAGAGTAGTTGCCGCCCCATAAGGCCAAGCCCACCACGGTCGCAAATGCAGGGTCGAGCACTTGATCGATCACTGTATCGATTTCTACCGGGGTACCGATACTTACCGGCAATCTGAACCGATGCTTTGCATATTCTACCACCCCTGGCAAACTAGAGCCGCCGCCAGTAAGCACAATCCCGGCTGGCAGTTTGCCGTCGCGATCGATCTTTTTCATTTCTTTGGTAACCATATCGAAAATTTCTTCCAAGCGAGCTTCGATTATCTCCCCTACTAAAGTTTGCGGAATAGACGCGGTTTCTTCAGGATCAAGTTTATTCAAATCTACTTCTGCAAGCTTATCCATCAACGCAGCCGAAGCACCACCATACAACAACTTCACGCGTTCAGCGGTTTCAATAGTGCAACGCAAACCAATAGCAATGTCATTGGTGATATGCATACTGCCGATCGGTATAATCGCCGTATGAATCAAATTGTTTTCTTCGTACACTGAAATACTGGTAGTCCCTGCACCTAAATCTACCAATGCAACACCAAGTTCTTTCTGGCGCTTGGATAGCACTGCCTGACTCGCAGCCAAAGGGCTCAATACCATTTGATCTATTTCTAACCCTGCCTGCAAAATGGCTTTTTGCAGATTTTTTAAAAATGGGGTGGCGCCATGAATCAAAATCGTCTCTACTTCCAAGCGAATACCAGTCATACCTAAAGGATCTTTAATCCCAGCTTGTCCGTCTAAAGTGAAAGTTTTAGGAATCACATGAATTACTTCCCTATTTGGAGGAATAGAAATTGCCTGGGACGCATCGATAACGCGTACTACATCACTTTCGCTGATTTCTCCGTCTGCGCGCGACACTGCGATTACACCTTTAGAATCTACACACGCAATATGATTGCCCCCTACTGCCACATTGGCAGCACGAACAGGAACGCCAGTCATTCTTTCGACGCGCTCTAATGCATTCGATATAGAAGACACCGCTTCATCAATATCAACGATAACAC
>CAYVGX010000032.1:0-5742 GCA_964451015.1 uncultured Candidatus Saccharibacteria bacterium
ACTAGGGAATTATAGTATATATTGTTAATTTTTGCAAGAAAGCTCATGTTTGCAGCATTCAATATAACGAACTGGTTTTAAAACAAAACCACCCCACCGAGGGTGGAGTGGTTTTCGAAGCTTCTTTAAGAAAATTAAAGACGCTTCTTAGCAACTTTACGCTTTGCTGGGCGCTTTGCAGCTTTTTTAGCTGGCTTGCGCTTTGCAACTTTCTTTGCAGCTTTTTTAGCTGGGCGCTTTGCTACTTTTCTCTTTTTTACTGGCATGTGTATGCTAGTCTCCCTGAAGTCATCTTAATTGAGAGATGAGCTTCTTAATTTTCTACTTCTTACAAAAATGTAAGGTTAGTAGTAATAAAAATATTTTCGTTTCTGTTTTGCTGTTTTACTTTTTTGTTTAACGAACTTTATTTCTGTTTCGTTGATTCAACTTTTAACTAACATAATTATAAGAGAAATAAAAAATTTAATCAAGAGTTTTTTAACACTTGCAAGATAAATTTTTTTGTTTTCAAATTTTTTATATTATTAATTTCTTGTTGTAATCGAGTTTGTGAAATAGTATGTACTAACGAAAAAGATTTTCGTAAAGCGCGTTCAGTTTTGCTGTCGAACATGAGACCAAAAAGATGCGCGAATTTGTATGCTCGGATTATACGTAACGGGTCTTGCGTGAGTTTTGTTGCCGGGTTACCGATCAGTTTTAAATGTTTATTTTTGATATCTAGTAATCCGTTACACGGATCATAGATAATTCCGTTTTTTGCCTGTAAATACAGGCTATTTACAGTAAAATCACGGCGTTTGCTATCTATTAATAAACTCGTTGTAAATGTAACTTTGGGGTAACGGGAATCTGTATATACCTCCTTGCGAAAAGTAGTAATTTCTACTTCCCGGTCTTTATGAATAGCTTTGATGACACCAAAATTTTTGTGCTCAGTATTAACTGCAATACCGTGATTTCGCAGAATCACACTAACCCTTTGCGGACTTGCTGCAGTTGCAATATCGATGTCGTTAATTTTTTTATGTAGCAGTATATCGCGTACCATGCCTCCAACAAAAAAAGTTTGTGAAAAGTTTTCCACAAGTAAAAAATAAACATCGTGTGCAAAATGCTCATAATAATTTTTTGGAGTAAAGAATTGTACAGACACTTTTTTTGTGTGCATATGTATTGTGTAACTAAAAACTCAAAGCGCTGTACTTTGAGTTTATGTTTTATTCATTAAACACACCTTCGTGTGTGATACCTGTTCTTTGGTGGCTGTGCTTGCGCGCGATCTTAATGCGATTTAAATTCTTTTGCAGCATCCACGCTGCAGTGGCGTATTCTTCGCTGGCAAGGTTCTCTTCTTTCATCAACTGCTCGGCTTCTTTTTTTGCTTGCTCTGCCCGTTCGATATCTATTTCATAAGAATGTTCGGCACCATCTGCTAATACTACTATTTCGTTCCCGGGGCGAACTTCTACAAAACCCCCTGCTACATGGATAGAATGGCTGCTTTGTTGATTCTTTGCAGAGAGTTCTCCAGAAGTGAGTGTGGCAACCAGCGGTGCGTGTCCCGGCAAAATAGTGATCAGCCCTTCTGTAGTTGGACAGGTTAAACTATCTACTTCTTCCGATAGAAGAGTTCGTTCAGGGGTGACAAGTTGTAATTGTAGTTTTTGCATCGATACTATTATTAGTCTAACACTTAAGAGCCGGTCTGTTATCGCCAGCTGCTAGCAATTATGAATGTAAGGTAGTTGTAATGGCAGCGAGGATTCTTTTGAGGACCTTTCTGCTAAAAGTAACTAAGTTTATTGAGTAATGACCTGGTCAATACCACCCTTCATATAGAAATCTTGTTCTGGCACGGAATCTAACTGACCGTCTAGAATTTTCTTAAATCCAGACACGGTATCTTTAATAGAAACATACTGTCCAGGAGATCCGGTAAATACTTCTGCTACGAAGAATGGCTGAGAAAGGAAGCGCTGAATCTTGCGGGCGCGTGCCACGATTAACTTGTCTTCTTCAGGAAGTTCTTCCATGCCTAAGATGGCGATGATATCTTGCAGGTCACGGTAACGCTGCAAAGTTTTTTGTACGCCGCGAGCAACTGCATAGTGCTCTTCGCCAACAATGTTTGGATCTAAAATAGTAGATGTAGAATCGAGTGGATCTACCGCAGGATAGATACCTAAATCTGAAATAGCGCGAGATAATACCACTGTGGAGTCTAAGTGAGCGAAAGTGGTTGCTGGAGCTGGGTCGGTAAGGTCATCCGCAGGCACGTATACGGCCTGCACAGAAGTAATAGAACCTTCTTTGGTAGAAGTAATGCGTTCTTGTAACTCACCCATTTCTGTTGCCAGGGTGGGCTGGTAACCTACCGCGGATGGAATACGACCAAGCAGTGCAGATACTTCGCTCCCTGCTTGTGTAAAACGGAAAATATTGTCGATAAAGAACAAAATATCAGCTTTATTCTTATCGCGGAAATATTCTGCCATAGAAAGACCAGACAACGCTACACGTGCACGCGCACCAGGTGGTTCATTCATTTGACCGAACACCATGGTCATTTTATCGATAACACCAGAGTCGTTCATTTCATGGTATAAGTCATTACCTTCACGAGTACGTTCCCCTACCCCTGCGAATACAGAAAGTCCGCCATGTTCTTTTGCAATGTTATTGATAAGCTCCTGGATGAGTACAGTCTTACCTACACCAGCACCTCCGAACAAGCCTACTTTACCACCTTTTAAAATGGGACAGATAAGGTCGATGACTTTAATACCGGTTTCTAAGATTTCATTCTTTGTAGATTGCTCTGTTAATGCGGGAGCAGAACGATGGATTGGGTAATAATTTTCATGAGTACTGTCTTCTTTGCCGTCGATTGGTTGCCCTAGAACGTTGAACATACGCCCTAAAGTAGCCTGTCCGACAGGTACAGAGATTGGTTTGTCTAAGTCTATAACTTCCATGCCGCGTTGTAAGCCGTCTGTAGAAGACATAGCAATGGTGCGTACGATGTTGCCGGCAAGCTGCTGCTCGACTTCTAGGGTCAATACAGAGTCATTGAGTTTTACTTCTAAAGCGGAAAAGATTGCAGGCAGTTTGTTTTCGAATTTTACGTCTACAACCGGACCAATAACCTGGCTGATATGACCGATATTTGATTGTGGATTATCTTGTTTCATAAGTTTAAATTAGTCTGTTGTTATTCGAGAGCAATTCTCCCGGCTGTTATTTCGGAAAGCTCGGTAGTAATTTTGCTTTGGCGAAGTTGATTAAAGCTTAAAGTGAGGTCGTCGATCAAATCCCCTGCTGCATCGGTTGCGTTTTTCATCATCATCATGCGCGCTGAGTGCTCCGAAGCATCACTCTCTAGAATTGCTTGATAGATTTGCGATTCCAGAATTCTTGGTAATATATGATCTAGTACTTTCTCTGGACTCGGCTCGAAAATAATGTCGCTACCCATGCTTTGTGTTTTATGCTCTGATTTTGGCATAATGGGTAGTATTTGCTTTACTTTTGGTTCCTGAACAAGCATCGAGACAAAATGATTATATACGATATAGATATCTTTGTATTCGCCTGTATCGTATAGATCGGTAATCATTTTTACGATTGGATAAACTTGCTTTACCGGAATGGTTGTATCTGTTTTCGGAAAATCTGCGATAATGCTTTTGTGCATGCGGCGCATAGCCTCTTTACCTTTTTTTCCGATAACAACTAATTCTGTGATGAGTTCTGGTTCTAGATTTTCTTGTGCTAAAGTTTTTTTAATTAAATTGGTATTGAAGCTGCCTACTAATCCCCTATTTGTGGTTACTAAAACGATGCCAATCTTTTTTGCGTTTGGATAACGTTTAAGTAGCTTGTGGCCCCTGGATTCACTACCGATGTTATTAATGAGTTCCCATGCCAAATGCGCATAGCTGCGGCTAGCCATAGCAATAGTCTGGCTTTTGCGCATTTTGGCACTACTAACCAGTTGCATCGCGCGGGTAATTTTGCGCGTGCTTTTGATCGATTTTATTCGTCTGGTTAATTCTTGTGTAGATGGCATGGTTGACTTTTTATATAATATATGGCATTTTAATACCGGATGAAAGTCCTAATAAAGATTTGAAGGAGAATATTATGTTGATGAAATTTTTATTTGTTGTGCATTATCCAATATTGGGTATTTTGGCTCTGTTTAATATGAGCTATGACGATCTGATTAAGTATTTAATTCCTACGCTTATTGTGTGCGTTGCAGGCGCTGTCGTTGGTTATATTTATTCTAATTCATATAAAGAGCGACACATCGAATGATTAAATAACAATTACATTTTTTTAACTAACGGTTCCAGCCTTGCTTGAAATTTTCGAGTGAGGCTTTTAATTTTACCTCAATGTCTTCGGTTAATTCTTTTTGTTCTGCAATTGCTGTTAAGACGTCTTGGCCTTGGGTTTCCATATATTCGTATAAGTCCTTTTCGAATGTGCCGATATCTTCTACTGCCACGTCTTCCATGTAGTCATTATTCACTGCGTATAGTGCTACTACCTGCTTTTCCATTACCACTGGAGCATATTGAGGTTGCTTAAGAAGTTCGGTTAAGCGGCGACCTAAATCTAATTGCTTGCGAGTTGCTTCATCTAAATCGGAGCCAAACTGAGCAAATGCTTCTAGTTCACGGAACTGTGCCAAGGCAAGTTTCAATTTTCCCGCAACTTTTTTCATAGCTTTGGTTTGCGCGCTACTTCCTACGCGCGACACCGATGTACCTACGTTTACCGCAGGGCGCACGCCCTTATAGAACAAATCGCTTTCTAGAAAAATTTGTCCATCGGTAATAGAAATAACATTTGTCGGAATGTATGCAGAAATGTCTCCAGCTTGAGTTTCGATGATTGGCAAGGCAGTGATAGAACCGCCGCCATTTTCTTTGTTGAGCTTTGCTGCGCGTTCTAGTAAACGGGAATGCAAATAAAATACGTCTCCTGGATACGCTTCACGTCCTGGTGGACGGCGAAGTAGTAAAGAAATTTCACGATACGCGACCGCTTGCTTGGAAAGATCATCAAAGACAATCAATACATCTTTACCTTGGTCCATAAAGTATTCGGCCATGGCGCAGCCACTGTAAGGAGCAATATAGGAAAGCGCAGCAGATTCGGAAGCACCAGCTGAAACGATAATTGTGTAATCCATTGCGCCTCGCTCTTCGAGTTCTGCAACAATCTTTGCGACCTTACTTTCTTTTTGGCCAACCGCAACGTATACACAAATCATGTTTTGCCCTTTTTGATTGATGATAGTATCGATAGCAACAGCGGTCTTACCGGTTTGACGATCGCCAATAATCAATTCGCGCTGACCGCGTCCAATAGGAATCAAAGCATCGATTGCCTTAATACCAGTTTGGACAGGCTGGTGCACGGATTGCCGAGTAATAACACCAGGCGCAATTTTTTCTACAGGATACGTCTTATCTGAAGTAATGTCCCCTTTACCGTCTTTTGCTTGACCCAGTGCATCCACAACACGCCCAATAAGCTGTTCGCCTACTGGTACGGATAAAATTTTACCAGTAGCTTTTACAGTGTCGCCTTGTTTGATTTTGTGGAAGTCGCCCAAGATGATCGCACCAACTGTTCGCTCTTCTAAGTTTAAGGCTACGCCAGATAGGCCGTCACCGAAATCTAACATTTCCATAGACCTCACTTCGGACAAACCTGAAATTT
>CAYVGX010000032.1:5752-7119 GCA_964451015.1 uncultured Candidatus Saccharibacteria bacterium
AATACCATCCCCTACTTCGGTAACAATTCCAACGTGGCTAATATCAGCTTTGGGATCAAAGCCGGCAATTCTCTCTTTAAGTTGTTGAATTATTTGATCTGTTTTCATATTATTGTCTTAAATCTTTCTCTAGGTTATTGAGCTGGGTTTTAACGCTGGCGTCGATGAGCTGGTCGTCTACCCTAATGACTACTCCGCCAATAATGGTTTCATCTATATGGGTGGTGATGTCGGCCTTTGATTTTGCGAGCTTGTTGAGTTCTTTCAGTAGCGCAGGGGTTATGCTGGCTTCGGATGCAGTAGTAACTTCTATTTTTGAAGTTTGCTGATCGGCATTAAACATGGTCTCTACTTCCTGCACAATTTTTTCGTACGCTGCGAGATCTTGATTACCTTTGAGTACAGTTACGAAATTATCTATAACTCTATCATGATCCTTCGGGTTACTATCTGTGAGCACTTCATATAAGCTTTGCGCATATTGCTTTACGGTAAATTTCATTCGATTCCTTTCAAAGACTCTTGAATCAGTTTACTATCTGCTTTAGAATCGAGTTTATTTTTTAAGATTTTTTCCGTGCTTGAGACTACCATGGTGGCAATTTCTGCTTTTGCCTCGGAAACTATTTTTTGCTTTTCTGTCTCAAGTTGCTGCTTGGTTTTTTCTACCAAAGCATCCTGTTCTTGCTTGGCTTGATCTAAAATAGTTTGCTTAGTTTTTTCTGCACTATTTTTAGCTTCTGAAATGATTTGTCCAGCTTCGCTGCGAGCCTTGCTCATTTCTTGGTTTTTCCAGTGCTCGAACTCTTCTTTTTCTTTAGCGATTTTGTCGGAGTTTACCAAAGATGCTTCAATTTTTGCCGCCCGCTCCTGCATACCTTTCGTTACTGGAGTGAATACCCACTTCCAGAGTACAAAAAGCACGATAGCGAAGTTAATGAGCTGGGCTAAAAATAGCCGACCATCTAAACCAAATAAGCCAACAATGCCTGTGTCTTTTTCATGGTCTTCTGCTGTGGCTTCGGTGGTCTCTTTTGGTTCCTCTTCGGCGGCGGCAGTCGCTGTGGTTTCAGTCTTAGTATTTGCCACAGTATGTGCAGGTGTTGCTGAGAATACAGAATGTGGGACCACAAGCACGGTTAAAGTTAAACTGAAATAAATTGCTAGTAAAAGTTTTTTCATAAAATAATTGAATATTACATCCTAATCAATAAAGCAAATTTTTTGCTTCACTGATTAAAATAAAATGTATAGAATTTTCTGGTTTGTTCAATTTTTGAGGAGGCAACGAGCAATGAGAGAAACATAGTGTATCTACAATGAACGAATTGCAATGCTGACGACATGAGCTTGCGCGGGAAAAGCCC
>CAYVGX010000033.1:0-1721 GCA_964451015.1 uncultured Candidatus Saccharibacteria bacterium
AAAACATTTTTATTTGGGTCTGCAAGCAGTAGTCAGCAGGTTGAAGGGGGGAATATCTATAATCAATTTGTAGAATTAGAACGACGCGGGTATTTTCCCGAGGTTGGTCAGGCGGCTGATTTCTATAATCGGTATGAAGAAGATATTATGCTTGCCAAGCAATTTGGCATGAATGCTATGCGTATTCAGATTGAGTGGAGTCGGGTTATGCCGCGTGAGGGATATATCGATGCTGGGAATCTAGAGCAGTATGCAAACATTATTGCGAGAATGAAGCATCACGGCATAGAACCAATGGTGACGCTGTTTCATTGGACATATCCAGCTTGGCTGCAAAAACATGGATTCACGAGTAAGTCATTCTTGTCGGCATTTGAGCAGTGTGTGCACACGGTGGTTACTAGGTTTCATCACGATGTAAATTTATGGCTGATAATCAACGAGCCAGAAGTTTTTGCGTTCGAAATTTATCATCATGGCCAGTAAAAGAATATTTTTAGAAAACTGTGGCAATCTCTCAGTGTGTATAGGCAATTGCTGGCAATGCATAAAGCTAGTTACCATATAATCAAAAGTATAGATAGAACTGCTCAGATAGGGATAGCTAAAAACGTTGCCTATCACGAACCGTACCGCAAAAGCCATGTCTTGGATCGATTGTTAGTTTGGTGTGCCAATACCTTTGGCAATGAACTGTTTGTGCGATTGATTTTAAAACAGTTAGATTTTATTGGTCTGAATTATTATTTCTATCATTCGCTTACATGGAGCTGGAAAAGTGTATTTGAAAGTAAAAATAAGCACGTCATTAAATCCGATATGGGCGAAAAGACCTATCCACTTGGCTTATATTATTTGTTAAAACAATTGTGGAAATACCGAAAGCCTTTATACGTCACAGAAAATGGCATCGCCAATAGTTATGATGATATGCGCATTAGATTTATCGAAGAGCATTTACATGCTGTGCGAAAAGCGCAGAAGCAAGGAATCGATGTGCGCGGATATTTTTATTGGTCGTTAACAGATACCTACGAATGGAAAGACGGCTATGATAGAAAATTTGGCTTAGTGGAAATTGATTTTGAAACAAAAAAAAGAAGACCCCGAACAGTGCCAAGGTCTCTTATTTAGAATAAATGTAAATATTTATTCTTGAGCTTTGATATTGCTAATCAGAAGCAGTAGGTTATAATTTCCCAACGTCATTGGAACTTCAAAGTCATTGCACTGTTTCCAATTAGAAGTGGGGTAGTGCGTTTTGATGTGCTGGAAAAGCTTTGCATTAATTTTTTCCATTGCCATTTTAAATAGAGTTTCTGAAATAGTTGTTGGAAATGTTTCTGGGTCAGCTCCTTTTTGGACATCCGGGATGATTTTACAGTCGTAATTAATTGAAAATACTTTTTCATCTGTCGAGTGATAAGGATAATTACCTGAAAACTGCAAAGGCGTGACACTGATCACTTTTCCTGCCCCAGTTGCCGTCAGTTGTATAATTCTACCATTAGACTTCTTTAAAAACAGAACAGGCTCTATGCTCTCTTTTTGCTGCTTAACTGCTGCTTCGCTCATATTTTAATATTCTCCTTGATATTTTAATTTCGCGTATCGCGAAAATCAATGATACCAAATTAAAATTTTATATGCAATAGTGCAGTTTTTGCGTCTGTAAACCAGCGTATATTTTTATTTCGTTTCCACCAGGTGAGTTGCCGCTT
>CAYVGX010000033.1:1821-7097 GCA_964451015.1 uncultured Candidatus Saccharibacteria bacterium
ATAATTTCTAAAGCACGTATTAAGCGCCTTGGGTTTTTTGAATCAATACTCGCAGCTCGCGCAGGGTCCAATTTTAGTAAATGTTTAAATAATGCATCCGTAGAAAGTACTTCCAACTTTTTTCGAAGTTGGGGATTTGGTTTTACTTCTGGTAATGTCTGATCATAGACTATGTTATCTACCCAGTGCATGGTACCGCCGCAAATAATGGGCAATTTACCACGACGTACAATATCCTTTATTATTTTTTTAGCTTTCACCTGAAATTTTGCAACGGAATATTGTGAGCGAGGATTAGCTTCGTCTATTAGATAGTGAGGAATGGATTTATATACAAATATATTGTCCTGCCATGTTCCTTCTACTTTTCCAGAGCTAAGATTAAAATTGCGGTAAATTTGCCTGCTGTCCGCGGAGATAATCTCCCCATCAAATTTTTTTGCGAGCAAGACCGCCAGTTCACTTTTTCCGGAGGAGGTTGGGCCGACCACTGCGAGTACGGTAGGTTTATGCATATGTTATAATTGAATTGAAATTAGCTTTATGAAAAATAAAATTTTATATTCTATTGTAGCTATCATCGTAATCGCAATAGTTGTAGGTATTCTGTATTCCGCGGCTCAATAAAAAAATTGTATAGCAATAATAGCTCTATTGTACCGTGAAAGGCACTGCTCTTTCAATCAACCTGGCTGTTTCGAGAATGGTCAGGTTTTATGGTATAATTATGAAGTGAAAAGCTCTGAAAAATCAGAAAAATTCCAAAGTTCATGGCAAAATAGCACGCAGATGGGTGCAAAGAAAATTTTGCAGAATTTTATTACATTAGCACAGCACAACGGTGAGCAATTACCGCATGCTTTTTTATTTTTAGGCCCTGCTCACTCGGGTAAGTATCAGCTAGCGCTCGCATTTGCTCACAAGCTTCGCACTACTCTCCAGAATCAATCGGAAGTGTATGAATTTGATATTGCAGCCAGTGATGGCGTGGGTAATCTGCGGGAACTGATCCAATTTTCTAATTTAACTGCTGCTAATCGGGCTAGTAAAAAAATATTTGTGGTCAAGAATTTCCAGGATGCATCGGTCACCGCGCAGAATACGTTACTAAAAACGTTGGAAGAACCGGCGCGTAGCGCAGTGTTTATTTTGGTATCGAATCATAATAGCGCGTTGCCTACTATTTTATCACGTTGCGTTGCAGTCCGCTGTTTTGCCACTGAGAATGGTTCTCTGGATATTAACGAAAGACAGCAGCGCGTTTTAGACGCTTTGTCTGGTCAGCAGTCGGGATTACTGCTTCAGTTAAAAGAATTGCAAGACATGGATGCTCCCGAAATAAGTATGCTGCTACAGTCATGGGTGCAGCACTTGCTTGCAGAATTTACGGAACAGACTCTCGAAAGAGATATGCAGCGCATTCGAGCGGCACAGATGGCTCACGAAGATTTGCAGTATAATTATAATTCAAAATTAATTTTGCAAGAGTTTCTTTTGCAAACCGAAAAATATTTATGACCAAACTAACAATAGCGCTGTTATCAATAGCGCTGCTGGCAGCTTCGTGTAATGTGGCCAGTACCAAACAAGTAGGTATTGTAAAAACAGCCAATGGTGGCGTAGATTGGCAGCCAGCCAATAAAATTACTGGCACGGATCAAACTCTTCTGCAAACCAGTATTTCTCTGATGAAATTTAATCCGAGCGGTACGAGAATGTACGCTTCTAGTTATTCCGGCGGTTTATACTATTCGGAAGATGCCGGAGAAAACTGGAATGGCTATTTGCCAGGAATCCCGGTATACGATTTTGTTTTCAATCCCAATGACGAAAATGTGATTTACGCTTCGGTGTACTTGTCGGGAAGAGGACGGCTTTTGGCTAGCCGTGACGGGGGAAAATCATGGAACGAAATTTATAGCGATGTGAATTCGAAAAATCCGGTGCGCGCTGTGGCAGTGAATCCTAATAATACCGATGAAATATTGATTGGTTTGGCTCGAGGAGGTCTTATCAAGAGTGAAGATAATGGCCAGAGCTGGCATTTGCTCCAGAATTATAATGACCGGGTAAATAAAATAGTATGGGAAAATAACGATTTATACGTTATAGTAAAGGGAACTGGCGTATTTAAAAGCACGGATAGTGGAGCAAGTTTTGCTCAGGTAACTCGAAATTTAAGAGTACCGAGCACTACTAATAATAATCGGTCGTTCTCTTATTTAAGTACTTCCATTAATGATTACCGGCAAATGGCGATCGATCCAAATAATAGCGATCATCTGCTTGTGACGACCAACCGAGGACTGTTTGAATCGTTTGATGCGGCAGCCAGCTGGACGTACATCGATCTGCCTTTCCGCCGGCAGGATACTATGCCATTTGCTGTTGCGATCGCGGATAGTTCCGACATGGTGATGTATGTGAGTATTGGCTCGGTCATATTAAAATCCATCGACGGTGGCAGTAATTGGAGTTCTTCGGATACGAAAACTAATGGCTTGGTGAGCACACTACTAATCAGCCCGGATTTACCTCAACTCGCGTTCGCCGGAGTTTCCGAATAATTAATTAACAGACTTTATGATTCAAGATATTATCAATCAACATAAACCACAATTTGAAAAAGTGATGGAGCATTTTCACCACGAATTATCCAGTGTCCGTACCGGACGCGCTAATCCTGCTTTACTGGCAACAGTAATGGTGGAAAGCTATGGCAGTAAGGTATCGTTGCAGCAAGTGGCCAGTGTCACAGTGAGTGACGCAAAGACCTTAACGATTAGCCCTTGGGATAAAGGCATGCTGCAGGAAATAGAAAAGGGTATCCAAGTAGCGAATTTAGGCTTTAATCCTTCCAATGACGGACAGGTAGTACGTATTACTTTGCCGCCGTTAACAGAAGAGCGTCGCCGCGAAATGGTAAAACTAGTGGGTCAATTGGCAGAACAAGCGCGTATTGGTATTCGGCAAGTGCGCGAAGATATTATCAAAGCTGTGAAGAAGAGCGAAGCCGATGGGCAATCAACCAAAGATGACGTAGCAGCTGCGCAAAAAAAAGTACAAGATACTATCGATAAATATAACGATGATATCAAGCAGATTTCTGCAGAAAAAGAAAAAGAATTAATGACAGTATAGAAATGCGCTAGCGATAGCGATTACATATGTTTACAACAATACTAATTTTTATTATCGTGCTAGGGGTACTCGTGTTCGTACATGAACTCGGGCATTTTATAGTAGCGCGTAAAAGCGGTATGGGGGTGCATGAATTCGGTTTCGGCTTCCCGCCGCGAGTAGTGGGTATTCAAAAAGTGGATGGCAAGTGGAAAATAGTCTGGGGTAAAAAGCAATTGAGCTCCGAGTCTACTGTCTACTCTATTAATGCCATTCCATTTGGAGGATTTGTGCGCATCATGGGTGAAGATAATGACGAAGCAAATGATCCCAAAAGCTTCACTAACAAATCTTTTGCAGCACGTTTTTTTACTCTAGCTGCCGGTGTAGTGATGAATGTTCTGACCGCATGGGTAATTTTGTCTATTGGATTTATGGTGGGCCTGCCTGTAGCGATTGATCAAACGAGTAATTTGCCCAAAGGTTCAGAATTTAACAATCAACACATTTTAATAGGAGAAATTAAAAGCGGTTCTGCGGCAGAGCAGGCTGGCTTGCAAAATGGTGACGTTATTAAATTGGTAAACAAGCAGTCATTTACAGAAATTCCTGCATTGCAAGAGTATATTAAAAGCCATCAAGGCGAATCGATTATATTCGACATACAGCGCATCAACGAATCTAAATCTATTTCTGTGCAGACCAGTAAAGATGTTGCACCGGGTCAGGGTATTGTAGGAATCGGCCTTGCATACTATGGCACCTTGCAATTTGGACCGATTACTGCACTATATCAAGGAGTCAAGACGACCGTGAATCAATTACAGGCAATAGTTACAGGGCTGTATAATGTATTTACATCCAAAGCGGGTCTTAAGCAAATCGGGGGGCCAGTAAAGATCGCTCAACTCACTGGACAGGTCGCAGATTTAGGAATTTTACCGCTTCTGCAATTCACGGCATTTCTCTCTCTAAACTTAGCCATTCTTAATACCTTGCCAATTCCTGCCTTAGATGGAGGGCGTATGCTGTTTTTGATTATTGAAAAACTGCGCGGTAAACCAAATAACCAGGCAATTGAGCAGTATGCCAATGCAATTGGATTTATGGTATTGTTAGGATTAATGGTGATTATCAGTATTCGAGAT
Organism: uncultured Candidatus Saccharibacteria bacterium; assembly: GCA_964451015.1. Taxonomy (GTDB): domain Bacteria; phylum Patescibacteriota; class Doudnabacteria; order UBA920; family UBA920; genus UBA920. Next base: position 6,090 of record CAYVGX010000033.1, read on the forward strand.
ATCAGCCATATTGAAAGCATTAAGAATTTGTTTAGTTAATGGAGTATAAAGGACATGCAGGCGGATATTTAGTTCGGGGTGGGAAAGTTTTAATGGTACATCATAACGGTTTTGATAAATGGACTCCTCCGGGTGGGCATATAGAAATAGGTGAAACTCCGGATACGTGTTTAATAAGAGAATTTAAAGAAGAAACCGGGTTAACTGTTGAAATTATTTCCGCTCAGCCGGAGGTTTTCGCTGGTGATGATAATGCTACGCCACTTCCCGCACCTTTTTATATGGATGTGGAACGTGAGGGATTTGCAGTCCCATATATCGGACATTATTATTACGTGAAAGAAGTGGGAGAGGTTGTGGAGCCAAGACATCAAGAATCAGAAAGCTATGGCCTCGCGTGGTATAGTAAAGAAGATTTCCAAGATTTAAAAACATTTGATCAGGTGCGCGCTGTGGCTAGGTTTGCAATTGATCATTACCCGAAAGATTAATATATGAAGCAATCAAAATATTTTTTAAAAACTAGTAAGACTATTTCCGAGGATGAAAATATTGTCTCTGCAAAACTTTTAAAGCAAGCAGGTTTTATTCGTGAATCTGTAGCTGGTCGATATTATTTTTTGCCGATTGGCATGAGAGTGTATCAAAAGTTGATGAGAGTTGTAAAAGAAGAAATGGATGCTGTCGGTGGTCAAGAAATGTTGTCGCCAACCCTTCATCCTTTGGAGTTATGGAAAGAAACTAATAGAACTAATACTGCCGGTTTTGAGTTAATGAAGGTAAAGGATCGTCGGGGGGCGGAGTTTGCACTCGGTGGCACCGCCGAAGAAATGTTTGTAGATTTAATTCGGAAGTTTCGTTTAAGTTACAAAGATCTTCCGTTTAACCTATATCAATTTTCCAATAAATTCCGTGATGAAATGCGGGCCCGCGGTGGTTTATTACGCGTACGAGAATTTATCATGAAGGACGCGTATTCTTTCCATGCCAGCGAATCGGACTTCCAGT
>CAYVGX010000034.1:0-7054 GCA_964451015.1 uncultured Candidatus Saccharibacteria bacterium
GAAATGAAACATGTGTACAGTCGTATTTTCGATCGACTAGGGCTTTCTACGTATGTTGTTGAATCGGATAATGGCTATATTGGAGGAGAGTATTGTCATGAATTTATTTTAGAATCTGAAGTTGGTGAAAGTCGTTTTTTGGTGAACGAAAATGGTTCGTACGCAGCCCATGAAGATGTGGCTAAGTTCGTAAAAGATCGTAAGAATATAGATGAAGAAATGAAAGGATTGCAGGAAGTGGCGGCTGAACGGGGTACTACTATGGAAGACGGAGTGAATTTCCATAATTTACCATTATGGCAACAGACTAAAGACGTCTTGTTTGTAGATAATAAAGGACGTTTTGTTTTAGCTGTGATCCGTGGTGATTATGAAGTTAATGAAATTAAATTGGCACATATGGTAGGTGCAACAGAATTACGAGCTGCAACAGAAGAAGAAATCAGAGAGCAACTACACTCAGAACCAGGATTTATTTCGCCGGTGGGTATTAAAGATAACCTTGTTGAAGGTACTGAATTAATTATTGTAGCTGATGATTCAATGCGAACTGCTAAGAATTTTTATGGTGGGAATAATAAGTTGAACGCTGATTTATTGAATGTAAATATAGATAGAGACTTTACTGCAGATATAGAGGGTGATATTGCAATGGCTCAAGCGGGCTTTGAAGCAGTTGGCGGAGGTGTCTTGGTAGAGAAAAAAGGAATAGAGGTGGGTAATATTTTCCAGCTTGGGTATCACTATACTAAACTGATGAAAGGGGCGGTTTTTGTAGACGAAAATAATACAGAGCAACCATTTTATATGGGGTGTTATGGTATTGGTATGGGGCGTACCATGGCAGCAATTATAGAAAAATATCATGATGATAATGGCATGATGTGGCCACAGGTTGTGGCACCATTCGCAGTTCATCTTATTTCTCTTGCAGGAAAGGATGAGGAGGTGAAAAAGGCCGCAGGCCTTTTGTATCAGAAAATGCTGGACCAGGGTGTCGAGGTGTTATATGATGACCGAGAAGATGTTAATGCGGGAAGTAAATTTGCAGACAGTGACTTGATTGGTATTCCTTTGCGCGTAGTAATTTCTGCTAAAACTATGGCGGAAAATAAGGTAGAATTGAAGAAGCGTGATCAACAAAATGCCGAATTATTAACTCAAGAAAAATTGTTCTCTCAATTGAAATAACGAAATGTTCGACGCACTATTTAAGCGATTTTCACAAGATCTAGGAATAGATCTCGGTACCGCTAATACCCTCGTCTATGTAAAAGGCAAGGGTATTGTTATCAATGAACCAAGCGTGGTGGCTGTAAACCAAAGAACCAAGCAGATTTTAGCCATTGGCGCCGAAGCGCAGCGCATGGTAGGGAGAACACCTACTCATATTGTTGCAACTCGCCCGTTAACCGACGGCGTGATATCTGATTTCGAAATAACCGAAGCCATGCTCCGCTATTTTATAGACAAGGTGCATAATCAAACGTATTCTTTTTTGCGTCGCCCGCGGGTTGTGATTGGTATTCCTTCCGGGGTTACTGAAGTCGAAAAGCGTGCTGTGCAGGATGCTGCTATTAATGCAGGAAGCCGGGAAGCATTTTTAATTGAAGAGCCTATGGCAGCAAGTATCGGTGCGCGCATGCCCGTGCAGGATGCGCAGGGCTCGATGATTATTGATATTGGCGGGGGTACTACGGAAATTGCTGTTTTGTCTTTGGGTGGAGTAGTGGTGGCGCGTAGTTTGCGCGTGGCAGGTGATATTATGAATGAGTATATTGTACAGTATGCCCGCGATAATTTTGGCATGCTCATTGGTATTCGCACAGCTGAAGAATTGAAAATAAAAATTGGCTCGTGCTATCCGATTTCAGAACCTCTCACTGCCCACATGCGCGGGCGCGATTTAGTATCTGGTCTGCCTAAAGAAATCGTGGTGAGCGATACGCATATTCGCGAGGCCTTGGCACCTGCGATTCGCACTATCGTGAATAATGTAAAAGCGGTTATCGAAGAAATCCCGCCGGAAATAATTTCCGACATCATGCACCGGGGTATTATGCTTGCTGGCGGTGGCGCTCTTCTGCGCGGTCTGGATCAGTTGTTGCGGGACGAAACTAAAATGGCAGTCACAATCGCCGATGATCCATTGACTTGTGTCGTGCGGGGAACGGGTATAGTGGTGGAAGAGTTAGAATCTTTGCGCGACGTGCTGTTGCCTACCGATTTTTCCCGCATTCCAAAATAAAGTTCATACAATTTTGCAACGGCAACCGTTCCCTGTATACGAATTTAAAAATCAAAAATGAAATTTATCTACACAAAAACATTTTTTATATTCGCATCTGTATTAGTATTAATAGTGCTGGGTTTATTAATGCAGGTTAATGGGTGGCTGCAGCCGATTGAATATTTATTTTTGCAGGCCCCCAAGCCTGCCATTGCTTTAGTGAATGGTATTGCGAAGCCTATTACTACTGTAGTGCATACTTTAGGTTCGATGAGGCAGATTGTCGCCGACAATCGTTCACTCGAACAAACCGTGGCAGACTTGCGTAACCGCCAAGTAGTCATGGAACAATTGCAGTTAGAAAACGAACTGTTAAAAAAAGAATTGGAATATAAGGCCAAAAGCCCGTATCAGTTACAGTCGTGCGCAATTTTATCTATGGATCCTCAGAATACGACTGACGCGATGATCTTAGGATGTGGTCACGAGACAGGTATTAAAGTAGGGCAGGCAGTGGTCAGTCAAGGGTATTTGCTGGCTAAGGTTGTACATGTAGGCAATCAGACATCTACGGCCGTGCTGATCACTAATAATCAGTCTACTATCGATGCCAAGATCTCTAAAAATAATGTAGAAGGCGTTGTGAAAGGGTCATTTGGTTCGGGGCTTATGTTCGATTTAGTGTCGCAAAGTGCAGAAACCAATGAAAATGATTTAGTGGTCACTGGCGGGGTGGATCCTAATATACCGAAAAATATTCTTATTGGCCAAATAGGCCAGGTAATTTCAGGAAGCAATGATTTGTTCAAGCGCTTAACGCTAGTATCTCCAGTGCGCCCAAATTTAATTGATTATGTATTTGTTGTAAAACCATGAAGTGGCTCATATACATTCTGATTACGGCAGCTGTTATAGTAATAGAGCAGGGACTGTTTCGAGTGGTGCATTTGGGTGCATTTGCGCCAGATCTGTTTTTGCTGCTGACCTTGGCAACACTGTGGTCGTCCAACAATTTTGATTATCTAATATTTGCAGTGTTTGGTGGGTTGTGGCTCGAATTAGTGACAGGCCTCCCTGTGGGTAGTATCAGCCTAGGTTTAGTTATTGTGGGGACTGGGTCGTACTGGATTCTGCACCGCTGGTTGTTCTCGGAGAAACCTTGGCAGTATTTTTTACTCGCAGTAGTAGTGGGTACTTTTGTGCAGAATGTTTGGCTATGTGTATATGTCGCAGTGTTAAGTATATTTTCCTGGACATACATGCAATTGAATTTTAGTATCATTATGCATCGTACATTACTATCTTTGCTTTTAAACATTATTTTGATTTATCCTGTATATATTGTGATAGAACTTATTGTGAGATATTTACAGACTGCTTCGAGAAATAAACTCAAGTTATGACACCTATTATCCCTAATCCTTTTGCAGATTTTCGCTCACCCAAGCCGCTTAAGAACCGGTCTGCTTTGGAATGGGAAGAAGGTCTTCATGGTTCAGATACCAATGTTCATAACCCTGACGGCGATGGTGATATTCCCTCGTCTCCGCTGCGAACTGGCTGGCTGCGGTTTGTATTAGTTGGTGCAGTAGGTGTATTGGTAGTGCAATTATTTAATTTGCAGGTAGTGCAGGGAAGTAAAATGCGGGAATTGTCTGAAGGGAATAGATTACGGTTGCAGACTATTTTAGCCCCACGAGGATTTATTGAAGATAGGTACGGGGAAGTGATCGCGAAGAATACTGCCAGTTTTAACCTTGCGGTCACGCCGGCAGATGTGCCAAAAGATACTAAAGTCCAGATTTTCCAAAAATTTAGCCAAGAGTTTGGCGTAAGCATACAAGAAATTGAAGACACCATCCAGCATTCTACAGTTGGAGTGCTGGAACCTATTATTGTAAAGCGAAATATATCCCAGCAAGAAAGCATTAAGTTTAGCGTGCTTGCGCAGCAATTACCTGGTTTTTCCTTGATGAATATTCCTGTGCGTGATTATGTAAACAGCGAAGTATTTTCCCATGCGCTTGGCTATACAGGGGTTATCTCTGATGAAGAATATAAAAACTTATCTGATGAGCATTATTATTTGAATGATTTTATTGGTAAGAGTGGTATTGAGCAGTCGTACGAGAAATATTTACGCGGCACGAACGGAAACAAGCAGCTCGAAGTAGACAGTATGGGTAAGCCTATTAAGGAATTGGGAACAGCGGAACCTAAGCCTGGCAATATAGTGCAGCTAAACATTGATGCTGGGCTGCAAAAAGTATTGTACGATCAGTTTGCTTCGAGTTCTACCAATAAAGGAGCTGCGGTAGCAATCAATCCAAAGACTGGAGAAATTCTAGCCCTTGTCTCTGTGCCTGGTTTTAATAATAATTTATTTGCCCCGGGTATTAGCCAAAGCGATTATCAAAAGCTATTGCAAGATGAGCGTTTACCACTTTATAATCGCGCTATTAGTGGTTTGTATCCTCCTGGATCTACTATTAAGCCTGTTACTGCTGCGGCTGTATTGCAGGAAGGGATTGTAAAGCCGAATACTATCATTTATGATAATGGTGTTTTGGTTATTCCGAACCAATTCAACGCCGGTATTTCTTATAATTTTTATGGTTGGAAGCGAGACGGTTTGGGAGCTATGGATGTGCGCAGTGCTATCGCGCAAAGTAGCGATATTTATTTTTATACAGTGAGCGGCGGTCATCCAAACTCTCCAATTAAAGGAATTGGTGCGGAAAAATTAGCGGACTATTATCGCAAATTTGGCATGGGCGCGGTTACCGGTATCGATGTTCCGGGAGAAAAAGGCGGAAGAGTAGCAGATCCAGCCTGGAAAGAAGCTTATTATAAAAACGATAAGACCCTCGGCAAATGGTATTTAGGCGATACGTATCATATATCGATTGGCCAAGGAGATATGATTGTTTCTCCGCTGCAGGTAGCGGTATGGACTGCTGCGATTGCTAATAACGGGGTTTTGAATAAACCCCACTTGTTAAAGCAAGTACTCGATCAGTCCGGCAAAACTATTTTTACTCCGCAGGCAGAGGCTTTGATAAATTCCGGAATTGATTTAGAATACCTGAAGGTTGTACAAGAAGGCATGCGCGACAATGTTATTTCCGAAAAGGGAAGCGGACGCCAGTTGGCATCTCTGCCTATTTCTGCTGCCGGGAAAACAGGCACATCTCAGTTTGACGGTTCTGATCCCTCGCGGACTCATGCGTGGTATGCGGCATACGCCCCATATGAAGATCCTCAGATCGCCATTGTGGTGTTAGTGGAGGCCGGTGGTGAAGGACATGCCGCTTCTGTGCCAATCGTAAAAAATGCGCTCAAGTGGTGGGCGGAAAATAGGTATCAAAAATAATATGATATTAGACGGACGTAGTATTGCGGAACAATTAAATATGCAAACGAAAAAGCGCGTAGCTGCGCTTTCATTTCAACCGCTGTTGATCGATGTGTTGATCGGATCCGACCCAGCTTCTTTGTCGTATGTAAAAATTAAACAGCGTAAAGCAGAGGCATGCGGTTTTGCATTTGAGTTAATCCATCTTTCTTCGGATCTTGATACCGAACAGGTGGTGCTCGAGATGCACCGGATTATTACAAAGCCGAACCTATGCGGTTTGTTGGTGCAACTACCATTACCAGCACACTTGGATGAAGCAAAAATTTTACACGCTATCCCTCACGAACTCGATGTGGATGTACTAAATGAAAATTCTCGTGAGGCGTTTTATGCAAATACAAATGCACTCGTTCCACCTACAGCTGGTGCGATTATGTATATAGTGCAGAGTGTATCTGAATCGTTGCACGATAAACAGTTTTTGGTGCTCGGTCAAGGCGAATTAGTGGGGAAACCTATCACTCATTTGCTTAAGCAATCTGGTTATAAGGTCATGACTGCAGATAGTAATACAATGAATGTGAATGAATTATTATCTAACGCTGATTGCATAATTTCAGGAGTGGGGAAACCAAGATTAGTTACAGGAGAGAATCTCACAGCCGGCTGCGTGGTCATCGATGCTGGAACTTCCGAGGCGAATGGTGCTATTACAGGAGATGTTGATTTTGCGTCGGTAGAACCGATTGCGAAATACATTACTCCAGTTCCAGGAGGGGTGGGTCCTGTTACCGTAGCCAAGTTGTTAGAGAATGTAGTGGTCGCCGCGGAGCAAAAATAGCAGGAGAATGTTAACTGTTTCTGACAAAATAAATAGCCGGGTGTTTATAACTTGTCTTGACACCGGAGATGAATAAAGGTAACATAAGCCAAGCGTATTTTAAAAAATTATTAATTTCCTGCTTCTCAATTGAACGCTGATGAGTCAGTCGTTTTAATTTTTATAGGAGCTGTATCAAAATTTCACTTTTGATTATGTTTTAGAGAGTATACAAAACCATGTCAAAAAAATATTTATTAACTCAAGAAGGTTTACTTAAGCTGAACGAAGAACTCAAGGTTTTAGTAACAGAAAAAAGAAAAGACGTGATTGAACGCATTCGCGAGGCGGCTGCACATGGCGATTTGTCAGAGAATGCTGACTACGCTCAAGCGCGTGAAGAGCAGAGTTTTATTGAAGGACGTATTCAAGAGATCGAAGACATGATCAAGAATGCGGAAATTATCACTCATGCAGCGAATACGAATAGCGTGACCGTGGGATCTACTATCGTGGTAAAAGTGAATGGCGAAGAAAAAACCTATGCTATTGTGGGTAGTAACGAAGCTAATCCGACTGCAGGAAAGATTTCTAACGAATCTACTGTAGGCCGGGCACTGCTTGGCAAAAAAGTTGGCGAGAAAGC
>CAYVGX010000035.1:0-6976 GCA_964451015.1 uncultured Candidatus Saccharibacteria bacterium
TACCCAGTTCATTTCGTCTAAGCTACTCTGACGGAAGTCACGCACTTCGCTCCAGTTGGCTAAATGAACAGAAGGTTCTCCGGTTAAGTCGCGATAAATAGTTTCAGACAAATACGGCATGAATGGCGCCAGCATTTTGGTAATCTCCACTAAGGTAAAGCCCAGCACTTCTAAGGCAAGCTTACTGTCGCTCGTTCCTTCCTTAATGCGGTCACGATTGCGGCGCACATACCAGGTAGACAATTCGGTCACCAGGTCTGCGATACTGCGCCCAGCTTTTACAGTATTATATTCATCGAGCCAAGCAGTGACATCCTTATGAGTGGAAAACAATTTAGACAACATCCATACATCCAAACTATGTGTCGAGTTGGGAACATGTCCAGAAACTTTCTCCTGGCTATACATGCGGAAGAACTTATACGTATTCCATAAAATCAAACTTAGCTTGCGGTTCACTTCTGCAACCCCGGTTTCGGAAAAACTCAAATCTTCCCCGTTGACCACAGAACTTGTAAGCAAATAATAACGAATCGGATCTACGCCATATTTAGAGATAAGTTCGTTTGGATCGGGGAAATTATTTTTCGATTTTGACATCTTGCTGCCGTCTTCTGCTAAAATCGTTCCCGAAGTAACAACATTTTTAAACGGCGCCTTATCGAACAAAATAGTAGACATCACATGCATCACATAAAACCACGCGCGGGTTTGCGGAATATATTCGGCTACGAAATCGGCCGGCAAGCGCTGTTCGAATAAATTTTGATTTTCGAATGGGGCATGAAGTTCGGCAAAGGGCATGCTGGCAGATTCTACCCAGCAGTCCACAACTTCTGGCACGCGCGTCATAGTGCTGCTGCATTTTTCGCACTTTACCTTTACGCGATCGATATATGGCTTATGCAAATCGAGCTTATTAAGCTGCGCAGGATTATAGTCTGGATACACTTCCGAAAAATTAGTAGCCGCAGCTTGCAATTCCGCAACCGAACCAATACATACCGTATGTCCGCAATTCTCCGAGTCACACTTCCAAAATGGCAAAGCAGTGGCCCAGTAACGATTGCGCGAAATATTCCAATCTGGCGCGTTTTCTATCCCTTGGGCAAAGCGGCCATGCTTAAGATGAGCTGGATACCAATTAATATTTTCATTAAGCTCAAGCATACGAGCTTTAACTTTTTGAATATTTATGAACCACGCCGGCAACGCAGAATAATACAGGGGGGTTCCGCAGCGCCAACAGTGAGGATAACTGTGAGTAAAATGCAAAGTTTTATACACCAGCCCTTTCCCTGCTAGTTCTTGCAAAACCACTTTATCGGCATCTTTGAAGAACATGCCGCGCAGGTTTTCTGGCGCCATTGGCATATATTCGCCCTGACCATTCAACATCGCCACGCGTGGTAAATTACGAGCTTTAGCAGCTTCGTAGTCTACTTCTCCATACATCGCTGCATTATGTACAACGCCTGTACCGTCAGTCGTAGTTACATAATCTTCGATATAAATTTTGAAAGCAGTATTATGTGGGTTAGCAATGACCCCGCTATACAATGGAATATACGCAAGTCCTTCCAAGGCGCGCGGAGTGATTTCCATTTTTTCTTCATATTCTCCATCCAATACTTCCAAACGCTCACGCGCTAAAATAAACTTTACGCCGCCTTGTTCTACCATGACGTAATTAATCTCTGGGCCAATATTTAGCGCCGTATTTCCTGGCAGGGTCCATGGTGTCGTAGTCCATGCCAATACAAACGTCTTGTCGTCTACTATATAGTCTAAAATTCTTTGTCCAGGAGTGAGTTGAAACTTTACGAATACAGACTCTTCTGTCACATCCTTGTAGCTGTTATCCATAGCCACCTCAAAATTAGACAGCGGCGTTTCGCAGCGGCTGCAATACATGAGGACGCGATGATCTTGGTAGATGAGCCCCTTATTCCATACTTGTTTGAGTCCCCACCACACGCTTTCCATGAAAGTAGTGTCCATGGTTTTGTAGGAGTGATCAAAATCCACCCAGCGCGCCATGCGGTCGACCATTTTTCCCCATTCACCTACATAGGTAAGAACGTTTTCGCGACACGTCGCATTAAACGTATCTACACCGATTTCTTCAATCTGCTTTTTTCCAGAAATATTTAATTTCTTTTCAACTATATTTTCGATCGGAAGCCCATGACAATCCCAGCCCCAAACGCGACGTACGCTATGCCCTTTCATGGTTTGATAGCGGCCAAATAAATCTTTTACCGTTGAGCCAAGAATGTGCCCGTAATGAGGGGTACCAGTCGCAAATGGCGGACCATCATAAAAAATAAATGGCGATTTGTCCTTGGTTTTTTCCAAAGATTGTTCGAACATTTTTTGGTCTTGCCAGTATTTCAAAACTTCCAGCTCTTGCTGGTTAAAATCTAATGCATTTGATTGGGGTTTTTGATCTTGTTCACTCATAGTGGCTTTATTTTACAGGATTTTCACAATAAGCGAAAGCCTTAAATTGTTGACAATTATTTGTAATTCTGATAAAATTTCGGTATTAAATAACCAATTTTAAAGAGGATCTCCAAATCAGTAGCTACATTTGGAGGGCTGCACCAGTAACTGATGTAGCTCAGGATTTAAATGGACCCAAACAAAAATGACACTACCAACGAAGCAAAGGTCGAAACACGATGTATTCGGCAAGTGAAATGCAGTTTATAGGCGATGCCTAAATATATAATTGCATGGAGCGAATCCATTTATAATCTAAAACCGACTTGCCTGCCGATATCCAGGCCTGTCTCGTCAATAGAACTTGTCAACCTATGGCGTAATCTTCTTTAAAAAGAAGCCATCAAGATGAAATTTCGATTTCTATCACGATGGCTTTTTCTTTTTCTTAATTTATCAGATACGAAACTTTAACATTGCCATTCTTCATGGCAAGTTTTTTTATTTTTATATCACCAATTTCTCTTAGGTTAGCAACATGAGTGCCGCCGCACGGCACGCCGAAATCTCCGTACAGCACCACGCGCGAAGGCTTGTTTTCAGGCAAGTTATCTGGCACAAAGCGCACTAAACTTTTCATTTCATCTATGCTTACAAATGTAATCTGTGTAGCAATGCCTGAGTGTACAAATTGCTGCATTTTATTTTCTAAATTTTTGCGCAACTCTTCGCGTTCATGCAAATCTTCTGGCAAGCTACCCTGATATTCTACATACGGTCCATCAGGAAAATGATAGCCTTTTCCCGGAATCCATTCTAATCCCAGGCTATTTACTGCCATGTCCACAATATGTCCGCCCGAATGCAGACGAGCGTGAAGCGCACGGCGTGCTGGCTCAACATGTAACTTCACTTGCTCGCCTATTTCAAACTTTCCCGATTTAAACTCGCCAATATGTTTTACAATTCCATCTACAAAACGAACTTCCTGAACGTCAAAAATGTTTTCTTCGTTTTCTATCTTGCCTTGGTCGTAAGGTTGCCCGCCGCCTTGAGGATAAAAAATAGTTTCATTTAACTCTACAATCTGCCTTCCGTCTTGCTCGTAGATATTAGCAACAACAGCCGAAGATTCGAGCTGTTGCATATTTTCCATATAGATTAATTTTGTTGGTTCCATCTACATCTCCTTTGGGGCAGCAATGCCTAGTATACCGAGCCCGTGCTCTAAAATTTTGGCGCTAGCCATTAATACGCAAACCCGCTGCTCGCGGTCCGCATCAGTATCTGCATTGGCTACCTGTGCCACTGCGTAAAAAGCATGGAACGCTTGAGCTAATTCCAATAAATAAGTGCACAATACGTTTGGCTTGTATTCGCGCGCCGCCAAAACAACCACATCATTGAACTGGGTCAACAACCGCATCAAAATTCGCTCTTCGGGTTTGTCTAAATTTTCTGGGGATGCATATTGACTGCTGCCAACTTTGTTTAAAATACTATTGATGCGCGCATAGGCATATTGAATGTATGGGCCAGTGCTTCCCTGTAAAGAAATCGTCTGATCGATATCAAAATAAATTCTGGTATTCGGTTCGTACTTTAAGTAGCCATATTTAATTGCTGCAAAAGCAATCTGTTCTATAAGTTCATCGTTATCCGTTGAACCTTTCAATCGCTCTAGTTCTGCCATAGCGTGCTTCACTTTTTCTTTCACAGTCGAGAGCAACTCATCGGCAGTAACTGTATTACCCGACCGGGAAGACATTTTATTCTTTCCCAAATACACGTGTTCATAAGGCAAATGCTTGAAGTTTTCTGCCCAAGGGTATTCCAGCAACGAAAAAACTTTTTTCAAAACTGCAAAATGGTAAGCCTGTTCTGCCGCTGTAGTAACAATCGCCAAATCCGGGCTGTGGCGCTTATTGCGCAGATCCCACAGATACATATCTTGAGTCATATATAAAGTGGTGCCGTCTTTGCGCAGCAAATATTTTTTCCCAAGCTTGTCCTCTTCCAAATCTAAACTCACACTACCATCTTCTTCTTTTTGAAAGATGCCTTTTTCGACACCGTTTAATACTAAATCTCGCCCCTTATCGTAAATCTGACTTTCAAAATCTACTTCATCGAAGGTAGTACCTTCTTTAGCATACGTTTGCGTAGCACCCTCATAAAACCAATCGTTCATTTGCTGCCAGGCTTTCCTTGTTTCTGCATCACCGGCTTCCCATTTCACTAGTAATTCCTGCGCTTCTTCTAAAAGCTGCTTTTCCATGTCTTCACTAGCCGAAGATTTTTCTGAGAAGAGCGCATAGTACTTGCCTACAAAATGATCAGGCTTGGTGTGTGTAGATTCTGGAGTGGTCCCTTCGCCAAACTTCTGATACATCAACAGACTCTTCATGATATGAATACCACGGTCATTGATAATCTCGCACGACACAACATCATAACCAACAGCTTTCAATAAATTAATGCAAGCTTTGCCGTATACATCGTTGCGCACATGACCAATGTGCAATGCCTTATTTGTGTTCGGGCTAGAATATTCAAAAACAACTTTCTTGCCACTGCCAATAGGTTCGATCTGAAAATCTTCTAATATATGCAATATCTGCCCTGCAAGCGCTTTAGCCGACAGGGTAAAATTAATAAACCCGCCCGCAGCCTCCACAGAACTGAAAGATTGAGCGTGATCCAGCGCCACACACTTCTCTGCTAAAAGCTTGGCAAACTCCATTGGATTATGTGCCGGTTTTTCGGAAAAGTTTTTAAAAGTCATCATAGCAGCATTGCTGGCATAATCTCCAAATTCTGCTTTCGGATAAGATACTTCAAACACACTTTCGCTTAAAACTTTCTCTGCTTCGAGAGGCGAAATTTCTGCAATAGCTTGCTTAAGTAACGAGGAAATATAGGCTTTCATAAGCTTAATTATAACATAACCTAGGTATAATCACCTTTGACAAAACATGACTATTTAAGTATAATATGCAAAAAGATTTTGGAGGGCATTATGCACTTAATAGAAAAACTATTTACATTTCGTAATACCGAACACTTAATTTGGTTCATAATCACTTTTGGGTTATTCCTGATATTTAGTATCATCGCTTTCATCGAAAGAAAAAGTATGCCGGTCTTAAAATCTATGGCAGTCACTTCTTTTGCTGTTAGCATTTCAGCAATTGTTGTAGTGCTTATACTGGATATAAAAAGCAATGCTTATTCTGTTGATTGTATTTGGTGTAACTCATTATTGGGTAGTTTGTATTTACTAGTTTATTATTTTGCTAAAAAATAATAACTTTTTTAGCAAGCAGTCTAGGCTGCTTTTTCTTTTACTAACAATTTTGTTTAACAATTATACTTGATATAATACCCATATGAAATCTCTAGCAGTAAACAAACGAGCGAAATTCGACTACGACATCAAAGATATATATGATGCTGGCTTAATATTGGAAGGCTCGGAAGTAAAATCTGCCAAAGACGGCAACGTATCGCTCACTGGCAGTTATATTAAAATAACAGACCACGAAGCCACTCTCATTAATGCGCACATCGGTCCGTACAAATATGCGCCGCAAGAAAACTACGACCCCACCCACACCCGCAAAATCTTGCTAAAAAAATCAGAACTCAATAAATTAGTCGGGAAAGAAAAGGGCAGCATTATCGTCCCCATGGAAATGTACATTGGTCCACGCAATCTAGTGAAGCTCAAAATTGGCGTAGGCTTCGGTCGCAAGAAAACCGACAAGCGCGAATACATCATCAAGCGCGACGCGGAAAAAACAGCTCGCGGACGCGTCGATCGATAAAGCCTTAGCAAAACTTAAACAGGATTTTATTGATCCTGTTTTAAAATTATTGTATGCGAAACAAAATCAACAGAGACATTATTTATATAACTATTATTGTCGGGCTGATAGCTGCTCTGGCCCAGCTATACTATTCGTTTCATATCGAGCCGGATATGATCCGAAACGAACAGCGCGAAGTGAACGTTTACTATAATAGAGACATTCAAGCCAATACAGTGGTGGTAGACGAAATCTTACGAGCAGATAGATTTGTATACTTTTCTATATATACTTTTACTCGCACAGACATTAAAGATGCCTTGCTGGGCGCTAAAATGCGTGGTTTGGATGTCATGGGTATCATGGACCGTGAGCAAATCGCTAAAATCGACGAGCAAAAAGAAATCTACCAGGAACTCAGGCAAGCCGGCATCCCTATCGGCACGCAAGACCATAGCGCCATCATGCACACCAAAGTACTGGTCACAGACAAGGCCTATATCTCCGGCTCATTCAACTGGACTTCCAGCGCCACTAATTTGAACGATGAAGTGCTGGAAGTGGGTTACGACCAATCTATCCGCAGTCAATACGAACGCATTATGCGTGAGCTGTTCAGGCGTTATCCACCCAAATCCTTATGATATAATGCATACATGGAAACAAGCACTATAAAAGATATTTTATTGATTATTGCATCTGCAGCGGTGATCTTCCTATCG
>CAYVGX010000036.1:0-6806 GCA_964451015.1 uncultured Candidatus Saccharibacteria bacterium
CTAGGTATAATACTCGTATGGATTCGATCAAAAATTTAGCAAAATCGAAGCGGATTCCCACGAAAAAAGATCCGAAATTACATTCCGTCAACCATCTTCTAGCCGACGAACTCTGCCAAAAATTCCACGACCCCAAACATTTCGGACTATATCTAAAATTAGCAATGACTATCCCTCATCCAGTGCTCCGCAAAATTGCGGGTGATGTTCTGGAAAATCCGAATGTAGAAACTCCGGGAAAACTTTTTTCTTACTTAGTAAAAAAATATAATCAAACTTCAAAATAATTTTTATGGTCTTACCTTTATCCAAGCTTCCTGCCAACATTCTGCGCACTAAAACCGAGCATGTACAGTTACCCGCCGACAAACAGACTCTTCGCCTAATCAAGAATATGATCGTCACCTGCAAAGCTGCTAATGGCGTCGGCCTTGCTGCACCACAAATTGGCAAAAATTTGAATATGGCAGTTATCTATTTAGAAGAAATGGGATTACCTGCCTTCCCTATTATCAATCCCACTATTACCTATCGCTCAAAACAGCATGAAGAAATGGAAGAAGGATGTCTTTCCTTGCCGGGACTATTCGGTACAGTCAGTCGTCCTAAAAAAATCACTGTCGAAGCATATAATATTGAAGGTGAAAAATTTACTATCACCGACGATACATTTTTAGCTCGGGTACTGCAACATGAAATCGATCATTTAAACAATGTTTTGATCATCGATAAATTTGATGCAATTACAGCAGGACAAGAATTAGTTAAGAAATATTCCGACAAAAAATAACATATGAAGCTGATCAAAGACATTTTAATGTTTGCTATCGAAACAACAGGTACAGACGCAGATAAGGACCATATTATCCAGTTGGGAGCAGTACTGCTCGACAAAGATAACTTACTCGAAAAAAAAACTTTTAACTCGTACATCAAGGTCAGTTTTTTAGACGGCACCATTGCCAGCCATGCCGAACAGCTAGGCATACCTTTTGATACACTGCGTAAAAGCCCAAAAATCACCGAAGTTTTACGAGAATTTATAAAAGCATTTGACTATGAACCCCTTCTGGCTTCTCACTCAGTGCAAAATTTCTTATTTCTACGCCAAGCTTTCAAAAAGAATCTCGTGCCTTTCAAGTACGATGCGCATATCGTGGATTTATGGTCTTTAAGTTATATCTATATTTTGCACTACGGCATTAAAAAAATTCCCACGCTCAATACTTTGAGCACCCATTTCAATTTAAAAATTAAAAATCAAAATGACGCACTCGAACGGGCACGTTTGTCCGCAGAAGTGTTTCGTAGAATAGTAAATGGTTAATTATGTTCAATCATGATCTGCTTATTTTAGACATTGAAGCTACCGGCCTTGATGTCACCAAACATGAAATCATTCAGCTGGCAGCAGTGTTGCTGGATAAGAAAACCTTAAAAGAAAAGGCCCACTTCACAAGCTACATTAAACCAAAATACTGGAACCGCAGGGTACCCGAATCCATGGCTGTATGCGGCATAACATGGGATGACGTAAAAAATGCACCATCAGTACGCACGGTATTAGAGCGCTTCACTAAAATGTTCGGCAAAAATGTACTTCCTACCACTTACGGAGGAAATTTAGATATTGTATTCCTACCTGCTGCATTCCGTACCGCGAAACTTGCCTACCCTTTCGACTACCACACATTTAACATGTGGGCGCTTTGCTATACCTTTATGGCTAAAAAGCATAAGCTCACCAATACAAAACGCTTCGCTGGCTTTCGCTTAGAGGAAATTGCAAAAGTGCTTGGTGTTCGTGTACCAGCAAATAGACATGACGCATTAGTGGACTGCCGCTTTGAAGCAGACGTGCTCAGGAAATTAGTAAAAGCAATCAAAGTATGAAAGTTGTTTATTTTGGCACATCAGACATAGGATTGCCGATTCTCTTAAAATTACACAAAGAACACACGATTGTCGGAGTAGTAACTGCA
This sequence comes from uncultured Candidatus Saccharibacteria bacterium, assembly GCA_964451015.1. GTDB lineage: Bacteria > Patescibacteriota > Doudnabacteria > UBA920 > UBA920 > UBA920. The sequence continues at coordinate 1,983 of CAYVGX010000036.1, forward strand.
CCAGACAAGCCTGTGGGACGAAAGCAGATTCTTACAGCCAGTCCCATTGCAGAATTGGCTCAGCAATTACATCTACCCGTACTAAAACCTGAAAAGGTGAAAACCAATACGGAACTATTGTCGCAGTTGCGAGAATTGCACGCAGATATTTTTATTGTCGTATCATACGGCAAAATATTACCTGTCGATCTACTGACTATTCCCCCACTGAAAACGATTAATGTCCATTTTTCTTTACTGCCAAAATATCGCGGCGCAGCGCCAGTACAGTTTGCTTTGCTCAATGGCGAAACTACTACCGGCACCACTATTTTTATCTTGGATGAAGCGTTGGATCACGGTCCTATATTAGCGCAAAAATCACTGGCTATTGATCCAGACGATACCAATATTTCGCTACAAATGAAACTTGCTGGCTTATCGAGCGATCTCCTTGCCACATGTCTGCGCAATTATGAAGCAGGCGCCATCACTCCCAAAGAGCAAAACCACAGCGAAGCAACAGCGACCCGCATTATTACCAAAGAAGATGGCATGATAGATTGGCATAAAAGTAGCCAGCACATTTACAATCAATTCCGCGCTTACCAGCCGTGGCCCGGTATTTACACAACTTATAAAGATAAAAAGTTAAAAATTATTTCCTGTCGTCCAGGCTCTCAAAGCAACCTTCTGCCTGGACACGTATCTACCACCATGATTGGGTGCGGCAACAATACATCATTAGAAATTATTTCTGTACAGCCGGAAGGAAAATCGGTCATGTCAATAAAAGACTTTCTCAATGGCTACCCAGATTTTGCCGCAACATCACTCACATAAAAAACTTCCCTGGAGGAAGTTTTTTATTGTTTTTTTCGTACATGTTCGGCAAAAGTTTTACTAAATTCCACTTCGCCGGAAGGCTGCTTATGCAGAAAATAATAATATTCAGATTTCGTTGGATGCAGCACTGCTTGAATACTACCCAAGGAAGGGTTCCCAATTGGGCCGGGCGGTAAGCCTGCATATTTATAGGTATTGTATGGAGAATTAACTTCTGTATCCTTCAAGGAAGCTCCGGGATCATTTTTACCAGTCACATAATTAACCGTCGCATCACTTTCCAATGCTTGTCCGATTTCAATGCGGTTAAAAAACACACCCGCAATCAAAGCACGCTCTTCGGCTAAGCTCATATTACTACTATCTCCGCTTTCTCTTTCTACAATAGATGCCAAGGTAAGCACGTCATACAACGACATCCCCGCTTTACCGTCTCCGCCCATCACATCCAGATCCTCATAGCCAGGAATGGTGAAAAAATCTTGTTTGCCAGTTACACCAATCGAAGCTAAGCGCTTGGTAAAATTATCCAACATTTTAGTAATCACTTCATCAGTTGTCGCTCCCTTGCTAAAACGGTAGGTATCGGGAAACAAATAGCCTTCCAAGCTTGAATTCCCTGGCTTATTAAGCAATAAAGCATAACCCGAGTAATCGAATTTCTTGTTTGCAGTTATAAAATCGGCTGCAGAAAATAGATCTTTTTCTGCCAACTTGTCGGCTACCTCTTGTTCGGTTAAACCTTCGATAATAGTAACCTGCACTTCTTCGGCTTTCTGCTGAAGACGGGCCACCCGTTCGCGCTGCTGCAGTTGATAATCCCGCAACACTTTATATGCACCGCCAAAAATAATAATGAGAATGATAAGGGCAATAAATGGCCAATATTTTCTGATCATGTGTTTATTATACCAAGATTCTTACAATAAAAAAGAGCCCTGCACAGCAGAGCTCTTTGAGAGTATAATTATTCTTTTTTGGTAATATTTTCTTCTACGTAATCCAGTACTTTGCGGGCATGATCTTTGCCGCCCAGACCGAAAGCCAAGCCACCGGCCACGGCCAGCATTGCAATAACCGCGCGGAACAAATCGAGCAAAAACGCTTCAGCGATTTGCAGTTCCGACAATGTAGCAATGACTGCAAAAATAATGATAGCCCAGCGTGTGAGTGAACCAAGTAAATTACCTGCTTCAAATCCACCAGCCTTTACCGTACCTTTTACAATATCGCCTAAGAAATTAGCTGCTAAAATACCGAGTAGCATAATCACCATGGCAATAACTACATGACCTGCATATCCCAGCACATCGCGATAAAAGAAGTTGGTAATATCGTTCAGTCCCAAAATGTCGGCAGCCGCAATCAAGCTGGCCAAAATAAAGAACCACTTAATAATCCATTCCACGATACTAGAAACTTTGATGCTACGACCACTGCGCTCGGATAAGCGGCGCAAGCCAAGCTGTTCACCGATACCGTCTACACCTACAGACATCAATGCTTTTTTAAGAATACTTCCTAAAAATAAGCCAAGCACCCAGCCTACAATCAATACAATTGCAGCTGCTAAAATATTTGGCAAAAATTGAATTACCCGATCGTATAAATTGTACACAGAATTTTGTACCATATATGGATAATCACTGTAATAATTCATAATAATTTCCTTTCTTTAAAGAGTTATCTCTTTTGTGTAATCTTTTGATTACTGGCTTGATCTCCGGCGATCGACCACCCCGAAGTATAATTACTAAACTTATTCTCCGTAAACTGTGATAGTAAAATCCCGCGGGCGCGGGCCATCACACTCTACGAAAAATAAACTTTGTTTTTCACCTACTGATAACTTTCCTTCTTTTAGAGGAACTGTTTCCGAAGAACCAAGCAAAAAAGCTGCTACATGTGCATGACCATTACTGCGTTCATTCACTTCTACCTGATCACGCATTTCAAAAACATCATGGCTATAATTTTCTTCCAAAGGGACCAGGCGGTACATCATTTTCATGATATCCTGCCCAAGCATAGGTTCTTTGTGAGTAAGGCGAATACTTGCAGTCGTATGAGGGCTATAAACTAAAACCATGCCCTGTGCGATTTTCGACTGTGAAATCGCCGCATGGACATGGTCGGTAATATCAATAAGCTCAAATTGTTTACGAGATTCTATCTCGACTTTTTGCTGGAAGATAGCCATAGCTGGAAGAATATTTCCACACAATGAATATATATATAAGTATAGCAAATTTTAGGCCTTACGGCATTTTTGCCACAAGATCTACGGTAGTAGCTACCAAGTTACTCTTAAGCGGCAGGCTAAAGGCAAAAACAGCTCCTTGACCAAGACCCTTGCTTTCTGCCCAAATTTTACCCTGATTTTGCTCTACAATAACTTTAGCCACATACATACCCAGACCTAGACCTGTGGCGTGCGTTGCCGAATCGCTACCGCGAGAGTATTTTTGAAACAACTTAGGAGCATCGTCAGGGTTTATCCCCTTGCCATGGTCTTGAACCTTTACAGTAATATTCGTGTCATCAGCTTCCACAAATACTTCTATATCGCCTTGCTTCGAATATTTAATCGCATTATCGATCATGTTATTTATCACTTGGCGAATTTTTTCATGATCCATCAGGACATCCGGAATCGGCATTGTAGGCTTATGGTACACGATATGCTGTTTTTTCATCTGCGCTAAAGGTTCCAGCTGATTCACCAAGGCACTTACAATTGGCTCTATATTTGCTTTCTCGAAAAAGAATTCCAGTTTCCCACGCTCGATGCGAGAAGCATTCAGCAAGTCGTCGATAGTAGAAATCTGTGCTTCATTAGTAACATTAGTGCGTTCCAAAGCAGATCTTAAATCATCCGACAACTCGCCGAAATCACCTCCAAGCACTGCTCCCAAATACCATTTAATAGTAGCAGGAGGAGTGCGCAATTGGTGACTAGCAATGGAAATGAATTCTGCGCGAGCCTTATCTAGGGCTTTTAACTGCTCGTTGGCCACTTTTAACTGCTCATACAACAAAGCCTTGTCCAAAGCAACAGCAACTACATCGATAAAGCTGCGGACAGCATCTTTTTCGAACCCGCTTAAAATTTCGTAGTCTCGATTCAATCCTAAAGAAATGGCGCCAATAATGTTATTATCCACCAAAAGTGGATCTATAATTAAAGTTTTGATATGCGAATCTTTGGAAATTTCTGCCAAAACGTGAGACTCGAATACACTGCCCCACAATTCGCTTATATCTAAAGTTGTAACCATTTGCTTGCCCGATATCATACGGTTAAGCAATGCATTTTCGGAAGCTTTCTCGATAGACTTTTCGTCCAGCGCAATCTTGCTGGATGTTTCTGCTTCACGTACACGTTGGGAAACGGAAAAGCGGTTAGGCTTCATCACATCTTTCTCTTTATCGTAGAGAAAAATACCCACAAGCTCCATATTTAAATCGAGCCGGATAATCTCCGAAATCTTTTCGGAAATTACAGCCGGCTCCAGTGCTTGCAAGCTTACCTGATACAGTTTACGCAACAGTGACAGGGTTTTATTCACCACTGCCAACTCAATACTGTGTTTGTATATTTGTTTATTAAGCTCTTCTAAATTGGGCGCAGTTGAGTCTTGTTTTGAAGGCATGAAAAAATTATTGTAAGTTAGCTGGAACTTGATCTTTCGGAAGTTCTACAAGCAAGTCTTGCGCGGCTTCTTTACACACTTCAGCAGACACTTTACCAAACAATCGAGAATACTGTTCTACTAAACGATTCAGCACGATTTTTGGATCATCCTGAATAGACACTTCTTGCTTGTCTTTGTCTACTATTTGAATTCCGGCGACTTTTGTAGCTTCCTGCCACGCAATGGGGCCAATAATAAGTTCCTGCTCCTTGATAATTCTTACTGATATTTGTTCGTATATCGTCATGAGCGTGATATTTATCTGTTATGATTCTTGAACTTTATAAAACATATTGCCGATGGA
>CAYVGX010000037.1:0-6624 GCA_964451015.1 uncultured Candidatus Saccharibacteria bacterium
CGCGAAAAAGTCTGACGAAGCCCGCGTCTTAGAATTGCTGGCTAATTTGAGTGAATCCAAGCCTACCGTAGACGAGCTATCCGGCTACATTACTATTCCGAATGCTGGCGGTTCACAAGCCCTTATAGAAGCTGTGCGCATTCTTGATACTGAAGGAATTGAACTTTCCGATATCGAACTTCGCAAACCTACTTTGGACGAAGTATTTATTTCTTTAACTAATAAACCAACAAAATAATGACTCCTCCATCTAATAACCTACACATCGCTGCGCAGGGACCATTCTGGGTCCTATCTGATATATGGACCATGACAAAGCGCAACCTGCTTGCCTATATTCGTTTACCGCAGCTATTAATCTTTTCTACCATCCAGCCAATTATGTTCATGCTGCTATTCGCTTTTGTATTTGGCGGAGCCATCCAAACGCGCAGCGAAAGTTATATTAACTATTTAGTGCCGGGTATCATTGTGCAGACAGTTATTTTCGGGGCTATGCAAACAGGTGTTGGATTGGCTGCCGATTTGTCCAAAGGCATGATCGACCGCTTCCGTAGTCTTCCCATGGCTCGTTCTGCAGTATTAGCAGGGCGTACTATTGCCGAAGCTATCCGCAATTTATTCATCATTATTTTGATGACAACCGTCGGCTACATTATTGGTTTTCGTTTCCACGAAAGCCTGGGCGATGCAGCATTGGCAATCGGCTTAACCATCTTATTCGGTTTCGCCTTTTCCTGGATTTCTGCAACTATTGGAATAGTAGTAAAAAACATTGAAACAGCGCAGGTCGCAGGCTTTATTTGGGTGTTTCCATTAGTGTTCGCAAGTTCTATTTTTGTACCAGTAGAAACCATGCCGAATTGGCTGCAGCATTTTGTCAAAATTAACCCGATTACTGTTACTGTAAACACTGTGCGAGGCTTAACTCTAGGCTTTCCTATTACCCCAGACATCTGGTATTCCCTGTTATGGATAGCAGGTATCTTATTGGTGTTCGTCCAGCTGGCAGTGTACTTTTACCGCAAAGCTAATTAAAATAATCCGGTCTTCCAAGACCGGATTTTATGTATAAAAAAAGATGTGTATCATAACACATCTTTCATAAAAATAAGTTTGAAAAATCGAAAATTCTATTTACCGGCTTTTTTAGCCTTGCTCTTTTTTGAACCAGACTTAGGATTCTTGTTAGGTATTCCTGCTGAATATTGATCCTGATTTCTTCTGCGAACTTCCTTGTTTGGTAAAGGTTTTTCGTCAGACAATCCTTTAGAAATTGCAATTCGCCAACCAATATTATTACGAGCATCCACGGCGAAGTCTTGAATACAATTCAACTCTTCAATCAACTTCTCATACGGAATTTCTTCTCCAGCTTCAAGTCTTTGAGTTAAAGAAGAAAGTTTTTCCTCCATGGATTTAATGGCTGGAGCTTGTTCTCCAATAGTTATCTCATAAATTGACTTATCACTTTGCCATTCTTTGTGACATTCGGCATGACGGCGCTCTTGCGCGGCAAACCGATCACGCTTCATGGCAGTTTCTTCGGCAAAAGCTTCTACTATCTTTTTTAAACGATTTTCAAGTAGCTGCGACTCTTGTTGAATCCGGGTTCTAAGTCCGACTTCTTTTTCCCATTGTTTTCGATAATCTATTTTATTAGGCTCGAGCAATTTCTTGACTTCTGGAGAAAAATCAGCGAACAACTCAGCATCATTTTTCATATCAGATCCGCTTTTCAAAAGACTCGACAAACCAGGAAAACCTGGACTTAAAAAGTTTATTAAGTCAAAAAGATCTAATTCTTCTGCATTTTTTTCTGTTTCTTCACTCATATTATTATCCCTTCTTCTAAATTACGGTTTAATTTTACGGAAACCGCGTCCGTAATCTCGAAGAGAAAATATAGAGAGATCCATACTTACTACTCAAGATTACGGAAAAAATAGTATAACACATTTTCAAAAAATGTCAATAACTATAATAAAAGCCCTTGTTAAAGGGCTTTTATTATAGTTACATATTTGCTAAAAGGCGGATCCAGGTCGAGTATACGATATTTGAGGCGGGGAAGATTCGACAATGCTCGGCAAGCTTACCGAAACCGTAGGCTCTGTAGAGCTTCCTGATGGGATAGGAGTCTCCGGAATATAACTGGTCGGTGGAATATTCTCAGGCTCTGTAGAAGGCACTTGCGTAGCAGCACCGCTGACTGTCCCCTGTCCTCCCACAGGAACATTTTTGGCATTAATAGGTCCAATCAAAGATTTCTGTAAGTTTTTAGGAGCAGCGGATACTTGAATATCCTTTGGAATCGCATACCATGGCACTGGTTCCATGCGCACATTCTTAGAATCTTTAGTGACCGGCTTGTTAGTATATCGATCATAAGCAACTTGTACTACACCAGGAGGCACGTCGAAGTCTTTGGCTGGAACATCCTTGAGTGCCAAAGTCATAAATTTTTGCCAAATCGGAGCTGCGGTGAACACACCGTCTGCACCTGCGCGCATAAGACTTCCGTCATTGTTACCCGTCCACACACCCACGGCCAATTGCGGAGTAAAACCCAAAGTCCAGCCGTCGCGCCAATTTTGAGTGGTACCGGTCTTCGCTGCAACCGGACGACCATCCGGCAGCACTAGTGGATTGTTTTTACCGAATACATATTCACGCGCTTGGTTGTCTGTCATGATACTGATAAGTTCGTATACTGCTTCAGGATTAACCACTTGTTCACTCTCCTTCATACCATCTTCTAAGACATTCCCATGCTTATCTTCAATGCGCAAAAAAGGACTAGACAATTGTCCTTTACCGCCATTGGCCAGCACGGAAAAAGCTGTAACATGATCCACCAGCCTCACTTCACAGCCACCCAGCACCAAAGACAATCCGCAATTCTTTAAGGGTGAAGTAATGCCTAAACTTTTTGCAGTCGCGACTGCATTATCTACGCCTACCGTTTGCAAAGTACGCACTGCAGGTACATTTAAACTGCCAGCCAGTGCAGTGCGGATAGTGATCAAGCCATGAGAACTGCCATCATAATTTCTTGGAACATACGGGCGGCCACCGCTGGTACCGAAGACTGTAGGTACATCAAGAACTTTAGAAAGAGGTGTGTAACCAAACTCAGGCTTAAAGGCAGTTAAATAAACATATGGCTTAAAGCTACTCCCCGGTTGACGCTGGCTAGTACCCACGTTTACATTTGGTTCAAACTTACAGTTTACTCCCACTTTACAGCCTTTTGGTTCAGGGCTGCCAAAAAAATCTTTACCGCCAACCATAGCCATAACTTTATTAGTCGCCGGATCTACAGCTACCAAAGCTGCATTATAAGCGCGATTTTTAGCTTTATTGGCTTCTGCACCTTCTTTTACTACCTGCTCAGCCAGGGTCTGCAGATTCATATCCAAACTGCTGTATACCTTCAAACCACCTTGCTTCAAAAACTGTTCACCATATTTGTCGGTCAAATAATTTTGTACCCACGCCACAAAGTAAGGCGCTTTGATCTGCCCTTTGTTTTCTACGAATGCCACAGGTGTAATCCGAGCCTCGTTCATTTGCGCTTCAGTAATATATCCCTGCTCAAACATCTTCTGCAGCACTAGGTCTTTTCGTTCATCTAAGGCAATACGATGTTCACCGCTCGGACTATAATAGCTTGGTGCTTGGGGCAATGCTGCTAAATAAGCGCTCTCAGCTAAATTAAGCTCGGATGCCGACTTATTGAAATATGCTTTGCTAGCTGCTTCGGCCCCGTAGCTATTACGTCCATACGCAATCTCATTAAAATAAAATTCTAAAATTTCGTCTTTGGTGAAGTGTGCCTCTACTTTGTACGCCAACAAGACTTCTCGAATTTTTCTGCTATACACTTTTTCTCTAGTCAGCAATGCATTTTTAACAAATTGCTGGGTAATTGTACTACCTCCTTGGGAGGGTGCCCCAGTACGATAATTTACAGTAATCGCGCGAATGATAGACTGCAAAGACACTGCACCATGATCATAATAATCTTTATCCTCTATAGCTAAAGTGGCATTTTTTAAGTTCGGCGCAATTTGATCTAAATTTACATGCGAACGCTTATATTCCCCATAAAATTCATAAATCAACGTTCCATCCCGGGCGTATAATTTGCTGGATTCGGGCACGTCCCGATTTTGCAGTTCTGTATAGCTCGGCAACGATTGGTTAACAATGATCACATAACTCGCTGCTGCTATTCCAATCACTAAAAATACCCCTAAAAACCCTGCCAGTGTGGCAGTTATTAGGAGAGCAAAAGGCTTTACTACAAATGTAACGAGACTTTTTTTCATTTTCTATCTGTATTTTATCGGAAATATACCTCCTTGAAAATAGAGAAACCTCGAATTTTATCACTAAATTACGAGGTTTTTTATATTTTTTATTTTCTTGTCGGGGAGATCTTATAATGCTGGAGCAAGAACTGGGCAATCTGCCCAAAGGCAGGGGCTGCGGTGGTTTCGGCAAATTTTACTGTTCTAGGGTGATTAATCCGAACCAGAATCACAAAGCGCGGATCTTCAACTGGCCCAAAACCGATAAACGATCCAATGTTATTATTCTCCTCATACCCCTTGCCGTCCTTGCGGGGAACCTGCGCCGTACCAGTCTTCCCGGCAATATAATATCCCGGCACCCCCGCTCTTTTCCCATGACCTTTCTCTACTACATTAACAAGCATAGCAGCTACCTCGCTGGCAGCGCGCGCGGAAATGACCTGGGTGGCTTGTGTCTTTCCAACTTCTTCTACTTTGCCATCCTGCCTGATAATTTCTTTTACCACATAGGGTTTCACCATTTCTCCGCCATTTGCCAAGGCAGAAAATGCTTGCACCATCTGCAGAGGAGTTACACTAACCCCTTGCCCGAAACTTGCAGTATGGTAGTTAACTTTAATATTGCCTTTCAAGTTACCTAAGTTCCCCGGATTTTCCATGACTTCAAAACCGACCTTTTTACCAAAACCAAATCTCTCAACGTATTCATTGAATTTCTTATTGCCAATCGTATCTTTAGCAAAAATTGTTCCAGTATTTAAAGACTCTTCCAGAACCTGGCTCATCGTTTGAGTTCCATGAGCTTTTTCGTCGGAATTCTTAATTGTATAACCATCAATTTCCACAGAACCTGTATCTACATACGTGGTATTGGCATTAATCTTGCCTTCGTTTACAGCCGCAGCAATAGTTAGCGGCTTAAAAATAGACCCTGGTTCATATGCACCCTGTGTAATCTGATTAATATATATGGAAGGATTTTCTACTTTAGAGTATTCATTCAAATTAAAATCAGGGTACGTAGACATCGATAACACCGCTCCGGTTTTAGGATCCATCACGATGACAGAGCCACTGTCTGCTTGATTGTCTGTAACCGCCTGTTTTAAAATTTTATCAACCTGCAGCTGAATAGTCTTGTCGATCGTAAGCATAAGAGAGTCACCGTCTGTAGCAGGAACACGGTCACGCTTTGCGCCAAAAATCCAGCGACCTGAATTGTCTTTTTCCTGCAGCACATAACCCGGAATACCAGCCAGCTGCTTTTCGAAAGCAAGTTCTAAGCCATAACTACCTGCTCGCTTATCACCCTGAAAGCCCACGAATCCCAAAAGCTGAGCCAGCATTGCTCCTTCCGGATATAGTCTGGCAGTTTCACTATCAAAACCAATGCCAGTTAAGTTAGCGGCTTTAATTTGTTCCTGCTCGGCATCGGTGAGTGATTTTTTAATCACAACATATTTTTTAGAGCTGTCAGAAATTTTTTCGGCAATTTCATTCTTATCGATCTTGAGAATATCCGCTAATGTATTTGTCACCTCATCCTTATTGGTCACAGCGCTAGCATTGACGAACACCATAACTTTTTCATCAGTCGTCGCCACAGTGTAAGGCTGGTTAGTGAAGCTATCCCAAATCCGAATCTCACCGCGCGTCGGCCATAATGTTTGACCTTTTGTGCGCTGCCCGTCTGCCATAGCCTGGTATTCATTTTGGTGCCAAATTTGCATGTACGCCAAACGCAGTACAATCATTAACATGCAGAATAAGAAAAGAATAGTTAAGAAAACTATTCTCTTTCTAAATACTTTTTCGAAGGAAAGATGTCCTGCCATAAATACTATCTATTACTATCTTTGCGCCAAGCTATTTCCTGCCAAATGCTCTACATCGGTAACAGGCACCAGGCCGTGCTGGCCGGCTTCGCCTAAGCTCAATGAAGAATTAAGCATCGACTGTTGTACCAATAATTTCTTTTGCAAACTGATTTGTTCGTCGATGGAAGTCTGTACATTTTTAAGTGCAAAACCCTTTGAAGAGTACACATTGATCCATACTACATGAGTTACCAGCAATACTGCTATACCTATTAAGGCAGTCACAGCCAAAATCGGCACAACTTCAATACGTTTCAGGAAAGCGAAATAAGTGCGCTTGGTTTTGCTTTGCTTGCGAAATGTAGTTGCGGCTACAGGTTTACGTACAGCAGTACCAGTGGTTGCAGAGCTTATTTTAGGTGCTAGCAAAGAAATAGAAGCAGATTTGATCATTTTATTTTTGTTTTTATTTAATGAATGATTAGAGA
>CAYVGX010000038.1:0-6354 GCA_964451015.1 uncultured Candidatus Saccharibacteria bacterium
TTATCCATAAGGCCGATAAACTGGCGCGCATAGGCAGACAAGCTCTCCACATACCGGCGTTGACCCTCAGCATAAATAGTGTCAAAAGCTAAAGAAGATTTACCGCTGCCAGACAAACCGGTCATGACGATCAGTTTATGGCGAGGTAAATCTAAATTTACATTTTTCAGATTATGAACGCGGGCGCCGCGAATACTAATAATATTCTCACTCGGGAGAGGAGTTTGTTTGTTAGTTAGTTTCTTAGGCATAAGTTAGTTCCAAAATAGCAATGCTATTGTTAAGTTAAAAAGCTTCTCTTACGCTAGCATAAAAAAAGAGACTGTTCAAGTCTCAGTATAAGCATTGCTAGGCCTTAGCTGTCTTAATGCCTGCAATATTTTCTCCATCGCACCTCTTTATTATTTTCATAATAGTGCACCTGTAATTTTCTACCATCAGGTCCTAGCGTGTTGTGCATTTGAGTAACGATTTCATTGCCTAATTCATCATCTGCCACAAGACACTTTCCTGATTCTGCATCGCGTGCAGATTGATAGATAGTAAAAATAACCTGTTTTGCCCGATCCGTTAAAGTAGGTTTAAATATAATCCTAAATACTGTTAACAGGATAATACTCACAGCAACAATCGCAATTATCCCACACCACATATTTTTACTCCTTTTATTTGATTTTTTGCCAAAATACTTTACGACTACCCATTGTATAGATAGCCCGCACTCCAGCATCATTATAGCTATTCAGCTTGTCGCGAAAATTACATCCCACCTGATCGGAAATAACATATATTTCCCCGCTTCTTCCAGACGGAGCATTTACAATACTGTAAATATACTTATCTGGATTTTTACTGTTTCTGATTCTGTTTAAACGCCATACTGCTATAACAGCGCTCAACACAATTCCTATGATTACATAAACACTCATTCTATATCCCCCTCTCTTAATTGAAAATCTAGCTACAAGTACCGTGATTCTACGGTATAATAGCAATATGAGTCAACTAAAAGACAAATTACAGGAAGTTCCCAAAAAGCCAGGCGTGTATAAATTTTTAAGCAGCGAAGGTGTGGTTTTGTATGTAGGAAAAGCAAAAAATCTAAAAGCGCGTTTATCGCAGTATTTCAATAATCACGACAACCGCTTACAGCTACCCTTTCTCATGGCTGAAGCGACCGACTTCGAATATATAGTAGTGAACACAGAACTGGAAAGCTTGTTTTTGGAAAATACGTTAATTAAGGAATACCTCCCTCCCTATAACATTCAGCTGCGCGACGACAAATCCTATGCATTTATAGAAGTAGACTATTCGTGCGACATCCCTCAGCTCAGTTACGCCCGCAAAACCAGCAGCGACAAACAGAAGAAATATTTCGGACCCTACACCTCGGTAAAAAAAATCATGCACACGCTCGATGTGGCGCGAAAAATTTTTCATTTCTGTAGCAACAAAGAAGTGGGCAAACGTCCTTGCTTCTATTATTTTTTACATCGCTGCCCCGGCGTATGCATCGGACACATGTCGATAGCGGAGTATAAAAAACACTTTCAAAAAATAGAACTATTCTTATCGGGTCAAACCAAACCTATAAAAAAACAGCTTACTGCAGAGATGCAGAGCGCCAGCAAGCACAAACGCTTCGAGCTGGCAGCCCGCATGCGCGATCAACTCCATGCTTTGGACAGCTTGGAAGAAAAGCAGATCACCATTTTTACCCAAAACGTTTCCTGGGACTTTGTCTCGCTTTACAGCGATGAAGTAAATGCCTGCGTTAACCTGTTTAAAGTACGCGAAGGCAAACTGCGCGACAACGAAACGTTTATCTTTCAAAATACCATTGCTATCCCCGAACAGCAGCGCGCTGGAGAAATCGTACAACGGTTTTTGGAACACTACTACAGTGAAACCACCGATCTTCCAAAAGAAATTTTCCTTCAGATAGAGCCCAGCAACGAAGCTGTTATCAAGCAACTCCTCAAGTCGCGCAGCAGCAGAGCTGTAAAAATCAGCAGTCCCTCTATTGGCGACAAGCAAAAGCTTATCAACATGGGTATCGTAAATGCACAAGAATACCTCATCAAGTGGCAACACGGACAGGCCAGCAACATCGATGCCATGAATCAAGTCTTAACCGAACTGCAAGCCTTGCTGGCACTACCCACCAAGCCGAGTCGTATTGAATGTTATGACATTAGCAATACCCAAGGCACCAACCCAGTTGCCAGCATGGTAGTGTTTAAAGACGGTCTCCCCCAGAAATCTGAATATCGCAAATTCAAGATTACTACCAAATCTACACCTGATGACTTTGCCATGATGCGGGAAGCGCTCACCCGCCGTCTTATGCGCACCGAAACTAAAATAAAAGAATTAGACATAAAAGATAAGACAGTGTGGCCAACGCCAGACTTAATAATTATCGATGGCGGCAAAGGACAGCTGGGCGTCGCAGTAGAAATGCTCAGCGATCTTACTCTTCACATACCAGTAATCGGCTTAGCCAAACGCATTGAAGAAATTTTCCTTCCTCATAACTCCACTCCTATTATTTTGGACCACAGCAACCCTGTATTGCAATTACTCCAGCGCCTACGCGACGAAGCACATCGCTTTGGCATCACATTCCACAGACATCTACGCAGCAAGCAAGCAGTGAAGTCGGCGCTTGATTCTATCCCCGGCATCGGACCTGCGACAAAAAAGCTACTGAAGCAAAAAATTGGCACCATTGCTCAAATAAGGAAAACATCTTTAGAAGATCTAAGCCGTATTATCGGAAAATCTAAGGCAGAAATTATTAAAAAAGCTCTATAAACGAGCTTTTTTAATAAATAATCCACAACTAAGCCAAATAATCATTGACAAGGGATTAATTTCTAACTAAACTTTATACAAGTTATCTGTTGCGGTTTTAAATATGCAATGTCGAGATAACTTACCAAAAAAATTTCCCAAAAAGTTTACGGAGGTAAATAAATGAAAAAAAATTTAAAGTTGATTTTAATCACATTGTCGATCATGGCAATTTTTGCTGTAATTACTTATGCTTCTCCGCCTGCTGCCAAAGTGGATAATAACGTCGTCGAAAATGCCGGCAATCTGCCATCTGTGGCGTTAGTAATTACGGAAGGTTTAAAAGCTGCTAATACGGAAGAAACATCGCCCATTGTATCAAACGAAAATCAAACAATGGTGGCGGCGACACTCCCTTCAAATGGTGCTAATTCGCGGATGAATATGACCAATACAAATGAAGCGGCAATTACGGCAGAACAAACAGCAGCATCACTCATCGTAAATACAACAAACGCGATTACTTGATGCTAAACAATCTCGACAGTACGTCGAGACAATGAGGACCGGAAAATTTCTGTGTCCTCTTTTTTCATAACTATTTTGACACTCCTGCCATGTCTGTGTAAATTGACACACTGGCAGAAAAAACCTATAATAACTGGGCTATTTTCTTTATAACTATTAGCGTTTTATATGAAAAATTTAAGCTTTATTTTAACGATTATCGACATGGTAGTAATGATTGCACTCATTATTTCCGTAGCTTTACAAAATAAAAGTGCTGGCTTGTCCAATATCTTTGGCGGCGGCGGCAGTGTTGTTACCACCCGCCGTGGCTCGGATAAATGGCTTTTCTTTGCAACTATTATTCTTGGTGTATTATTTGCCGGCTTAAGCTTAACCATCGTATTGCTCGATAAATAGCTTTCAATATTCCCGTGAATTCTTTTATCTACAATTTATCTGGATATAGTAAACGCTTCCTGAAAATAATTTTCGATGGGTTGCGAGCGCTGCCCCATGTCAGACTTTCCGTAATCAGGAGAGTTTTTTCATTAATGGACAAAACCGAAAAACGAGCTTTTGCAATTTTATGCGGAGTCGCGCTCATCAGTTTTTTCTTTAGCTCTTCCAGTGTTTTAAATACTTTTACCAATAGCGTCCCCGCAGATACCGGCAGTTACCGAGAAGGAGTACTTGGCCAACCGCGATTCATAAACCCTATCTACGCTACCACCGATACCGATCGCAGCTTAGTAAATTTGATTTACACAGGACTTTACCGGTTCGATGAAAACGGACAAGTGGTCCCCGATTTAGCGCAAGCATTCCCCCAAGTATCCGAAGACCAAAAAACATATACTATAACTTTAAAGGATGCCAAATGGCACAATGGCCTACCTGTAACAGCCAATGACGTCGTATTTACTATACAAACCTTACAAAACAGCCAATTCAATAGTCCCAAGCGCGCCGAATGGCTATCTACCAGCGTCGAAGCCACCAACGAAAAGACTGTTGTATTTCGGTTGAAAGATGTTTCCGGCCCATTCATTAATAATTTAACTTTGCCGATTATCAGTTCTGTTATTTGGAGTAAAATTTCTCCGAGCGACTTTGTACTATCCCAAGGCAATATTGAAGCGATCGGTAACGGTCCATACCGCATTAAGGAAGTCAAAAAGCTGGCACAAGGGACTATCCAATCTATCACCTTGGAAGCATTCGAAAGCTTCCCTACTCCCCGCTCTCACCTAGAAGAAGTCCGCATTAACTTCTACGACAACAACGAAAGCCTTTTGAAAGCGCTTCATGGCAATCAAATTGATGGAGTAGGCTTTAATAATTTCGACGAGCGCATTAGCATTAAGCAATCGTTAAAAAACGTCAATGTTTATCAAGTACCCTTACCTCAATATGAAGCTGTATTCATCAATACCAGCAATAAGATACTAGGTGATGTAAGAATTAGACAAGCGCTAAATATGGCTGTAGACAAATCCAGTATCTTAAGCAGTGTCTACGACAATCAAGGATCAATTATCGATAGTCCGATTTTAGCGCAGCAAGTCAATAATTTACCTGCAGTGGAAAACAGCTTCAATGTCGAGCAAGCAAAGAATGCATTAGACCAAGCCGGCTGGGCCTTGAATACAGAAACCAACACCCGCCGCAAAGGCAATGCTGAGCTCAAGTTTACGTTGGCCACCAATGATACCAATATCAACCTCAAGACCGCGCAAATGCTCATCGATCAGTGGAAGCAAATCGGCGTTATAGTAAGCCTCAACAGCTTATCGACCCGCGAACTCAATGAAAGCGTGATCAAATCGCGCAACTACGACATGCTACTATTTGCGCAAAAACTAGGCAGCGACCCTGATCCGTTTGTGTTCTGGCATTCCAGTCAAACAAAGCATCCAGGATTGAACTTGTCGAATTACAATAACCAAGCCATTGATACTTTAATTAGCGAAGCCCGCTCCAGCACCGACAAGACCACGCGCGACCAAAAATACCTCGAACTACACACAGTAATTAAACAGGATTTACCGGCCATCTTTTTGGTCCAGGCTGTATACACCTATGCGATCAATAAAGATATTAAAGGAGTAGACATTCGCACTATGCCGGATGAAACAGCCCGCTTCTATGATCTGCGCAACTGGTACACAGATACTAAACGTGTGCTAAAATAATTTCACCTATGCCGGGGTGGTGGAATTGGCAGACACGTACGCTTCAGGTGCGTATGACCGCAAGGTCGTGAGGGTTCAACTCCCTCCCTCGGCACCATCAAAAAAGTATTCACTTTAGTGGATGCTTTTTTGATTAACGAGAAGTGGGACTTGAAGGATATCCGAGAATGAGCCGGTGGCTCATCCGCAGGAACCCCGGCTTTGCGGGAGCGTGAGCGGAAGCTTTGCTGACAGCAAAGCCGCGAGCGCGGATGAAAAGAACTCCCTCCCTCGGCACCATAAAACAACCTTCGGGCTGTTTTACATTCGAAAAGCAAAATTGAATAAACATAAAAACAGGCTTGGATAGGCAAGCCTGTTTTTTATACGATTTGGCAAAACGGGTATGATAGCATTACTGGTAATCAGAGGTACCGGTAACGTGCATACCCGTTTACTCATAATGACGAAGTGATAATAAAAATGTTTCTGATTATTTTTGCGCAGAGGATTGCTGAATAACCATTCCATTAATAGAAACATTATCAAGCATAACTGTTCCGACCTCATCCATAACAATTTCGATACCTGTCACTTTTGTTTTTCCAAAACCAGGAAATGCAGGAGAACCATCTGCCGGCACTGCATCAGCTTGATCAAATTCTACCCGCTGCCAGCCACTTCCCCTCTCTGTATGCTTACCATGCAGGCAGCCGAAGAAATAATAAGTTCCGCTAGTAGTAAAGACATTAAACCGAGGCGCTCCCTCACCGCAATAGCCATTGTAGTCAAAGCTCAATTGTTCCAAAGTGATACCTGCTGTTCCAGTAATCTCTAAGCCCGCAATTACATCCCCCACATCATCTTTAGATAA
>CAYVGX010000039.1:0-6157 GCA_964451015.1 uncultured Candidatus Saccharibacteria bacterium
CACCTTCAATACGAGTAGAAGCCCCTGTAGAAGTGGCTAAAACGTATTTCTTGAGCCGTCCTAAAACCTGTGGGCTTAAATCTGCCCCAGATATCCATTGGCCTTGCAGACGCTTGATTTCGCCTATTTTAGTCCAAATACTGTCAGGTAAGTTGGTTAGCCTTTTATTGAACCTATTGGTTGCCATAATCGTATATTTTAACTATATACAATTGTATACAAGTATTAGAAATAAGTCAATTTGTATGGGGGGGCGAAAAGTGTATAATATAATTAGGCTTAAAATAAGCTAAATCATTTAATTAAATATCAACAATATGCCTAAATTAGGTGCAGAACAAATGCATTCTGGGTATGAGGAATACAAACAGGATGCCGAGAGGGAAATTAACAGTAGAAGAGTAAAACTGGATATGAATAAGTTTGAATATGAAAATCCAGAGGAAGAGCATAGATATAAAAATAAAAATCAAAGATTTGCAGAAAGAATAAATGAGGGAGAGCCTTTTACAGTCACTTTTACTTCTCCCCATTTAATCAATGGTGTAAGGGAACAGCAATATTACGCTTTGGTCACATTGAATACTGGAGATGTTATGCCTTATCCGATTTTTGCTAATGCCGCAGATATGCCAGAGTTTTTGGAAGAAAAAGTAAATGCTTATGAAGAAAAGCTTAAGGAAGCTTTAGATAATGCTCCATTATATACTGACGAGCATCGCAAGCAGGGATTGGGGTTTTTTATCAGAAATGGAGAAGAAAGATTATATCCTTATATAGGTGAAGAACCTATTGGAAGTTTAGAAGAATTTGCACAGTATCTGAAAGAACAATGTGGTGACCAGTTTGTAGCAGTAGTTTATCCTTCTTATGAAGAAAGTGATAGTAAAAATGAGCAAGGCGAATATCAATCTGCTCAAGATAATACCAAGAGAAATGCAATAGAAATATCTTCAGGTGCTGCAAGGAAAGATATGACGGAGAAAGATTTAGAAGAACTTAAAAATCACGAATACGTAATAAAAATTTAAATTGTAAAAAACTAAATAAAACCCTCTCTATTATTGTGAGGGTTTTATTTACATTAAAAATACCGAAAATTCTTCTTTATTTACTGGCTATAATTAACTGCTATCTCAATAGCAGTATTGTTTATAGAAAAGCAAAAGATACAAGGGTAATCGTTGCCTTTAGTTTAGAAGGTCTGATTTAAACCCGACTTTTGTTGGTTGGAAAGGGTATATCCATACCCACCAAACTCAATTTTTTGGTTTTATATCATAATCTTTCATTAAGCGTCTAATTACATCCTCACTATCTTCACTCCCATTTTTGGAGGTGATATTTTTTACCTTTTTGCTAACTTCATCATCAGGTAGTCGGGCATAATCAAACATTGTGGTGGCTACATTTTCGTGTCCCAAGTTTTGGCTGACAGCCTTAAACTCTGCTGGAGTGTTGCAAAGGTCAATAGCGAGCTTTGTTGCTAAATGTCGGAAAGTGTGAGGCGAAAAGTATTCTTGTCCAACCTGCTCAAACCGCCGCTTAAAGATATTTCTAATGCTGTTGGTAGTTTTCCAAAACCGCCTTTCAATTTTGTCTGAAGTAAAGCAATAATTGTCCGCACTCTCTTGCTCTGTTTTAGTCGCAGGGAACATTGGGTCTTGGTCAGTAAATAGTTTGTCCTTTTTTAGATATTCTACCCACTCTTGAATTACAGCCAAAAGTTTTTCATCAAAAACGAATAGTGTGGTCAGTATATCTTTAGAAAACTTGGTTTTTACTCCTTGTTCTGGGTTTTGATGAACTATCAAAGTTTCCAGGTTCAAACAGCCAAGCGGAAGGGTAATAATTGCCTCGTCTCGCATACCTGATAGTAACGTAAATGCAATCAACGCTTGGTCACGCCTGTCTACTTCATTTTGCAGTTGAATTGACTGCACCACTTTTTGCACCATTTCCAGCGTTGGGTATCTGCGTCTGGTAGGGTTGAGAGCGATTTTGGTTTCCTTTTTATCCAACTTTAGATAAGCTATGTCGTCTGTAGAGATACGGGATTTGTAGCCTTGCTGACCTGATAGCCATTTGAAAAAGTCATTGAGGCAAATCAGATAGTGGTGGCGGGTGGTCAGTGATATCGGCTGGTTTGTATTGGGGTTCTTGCGTTCGGACAGCCATTTTTTGAAAGTTTTAGCAGTAGTAGCATTGAAGCTACGAAAATCATCCATTTGGGTAAAATCTTCCCAAAGAATGATGGCTCGCTCTACTTTGTTAATTGTGCTTGTAGCAAGGCCTTCAGCTTCCTTGAGCCAGTCAAAATATCGCCGTTTTATTCGTTCATTTTGTAAATTAGTTTTTGCCATAGTTTTGCGTGTTTAATGTAAGTATTTAGAGGAGGGGTTTAAGGGTTAGTTAATCTTCTACTGCACCGTCTTTTTGTATGTATAAAAGCGGTAGAGCTTCGTGCCGCAAACGTCGCATATTCCATTCCTGATTTGCTTATACTTTTCCCTGCCAACTTTGGTTTGTGTTTCAGTTACACTGATATTTTCAGGTATGCTGTGGCGTGGTTGGTGGCATTTTAGACAATAAAACTCGTCTGCTTGTAGCTTGCATTTGTGCTTGGCTTTTTTGTTGGTAAGGAATACAGCCAAATCCTCGCCGTATATGAGGTAGGGGTTGGAACTCCCGTCTATGGGTTTCAGGGTGTCTCTGGATACCCATTGCTGGACTGTTCTGGGGTGTAAGCCAAACAAGCCAGCTATTTCTTTAGCGGTATACGAACGGCGTCTCTTGATTTTGCGGAGGTTGTATTTCATAAGAGGGGGTTTTGGCAGAGGTAATCAAGTGGTCGCCTTAATTGCAGGAAAACCCCCTCTTTGAGATGAACCTGCTTTTAAGACAACCGCTTCATTAGCCCTTTTAGATTGGTTTTGGAACATATTAAAGAAAAACTCCGCTAAAGCGTCAGCCATAGCTTCTTTTTGTTTTTTATTGAGCTTCTGTTGATGTTTTGACATAAAAAATAAACAAAAAAAGCCCAATTAGGGCAACCCTCGTGAGAGTTAACCTAATTGGGCTTCGGAAAGCCGAGCTATAAAGCCTCGTAAGACCTTATAACAGTAGAATTGTTGTGTGTGCTATGTGGCGGTGATTTTCATATCTCTCGGTAGCTGAAGCATTTTCCCGCAACTGCCACATTTCATAGTTCCTTGAGTGAAGAAGAATACTCCTTCAAACTTTACCAGCACATTGCCGCAGAACTTGCATTGGCAATGAGCATTTTTGAACCCTAATGGTATATTAACCTGTTTAGCGAAATTGTCAAATTGTTCGGTCACTGCTTGCTTAACCTGCTCACCCATATCTTCTAACTTGGCCTCCAATTCACTTACTTGATTTCTTAAAACTACCATCGGCGAAGGGGAATGGATTAAATATGGTTCATCTAACTCTGCTCCCATATCGTCCATTTTAGGAAGTTCAGGAATAGTAAGTTTAGGTAGACTTTCAATGGCAGGAAACAATCTTGATGGTAAGTTAAAGATACCCATTTTATTCAATTTTTCAACGTGCTCGTTAATCTGGCGGACTGGTTCAGCCAATCTTTGCAACGGCTCCATTAGCTGCTTTTGCATTTCCGCCATTTGAAGGAAAGTGCTATTAAAAGTAGGATAGCTGTTTAACATCTCCCCAACTAATCTTGTTTTCTCCAAAGCTTCTCGTAGCGGTAAAAACTTTGATGTATCAAATGCTTTTACTGTTTGTTCAGATTTTTTGCCCACTCCTGCTTTAGTTTGACGCAAGACTAAATCGCCGACTGTGGTTGGTTTTTTCTTCTGGGGCTGGTCTTTATTGTTTTTCGTATCGGCAGTTTTTGCCATAGAGGGGATTTACAAAAATAAGGGTTTACACCCTGTATTTTAACAAAATTGAAGTCTGGGGTGGATGACGGGTGCTGCCCCCGCGACCTCCGCTGCCACAGAGCGGCGTTCTGCTGTTGAACTACATCCACCATAAGTAGGAACTATTTAATTGTATAACTTTCACAACCCATCAGTCTAACCTGTTTCCACATAGGAAAGTCTTTGGTCAAATGGGATCGAACCCGCGTATCTGCTTCCACAGAGCAGCGCTCTACCATTGAGCTACGGGCACCATGATATTAAAAAATCCTACACAGCGTAGGAAGATTTGATTTGCCTGCTGTGTCAGACAAAATGAATTATTAAATTCAGAGGTAGTATAGCTATTTTAACGTTATACGTCAATGCCGAGTTTTTGTAATTGATTTTTGAGATCTGAAAAATGTGTAAACAAAAAACTATGAATCCCGGTATTTTTAGCAGATTGAATATTTTCTGGTTCGTCGTCAAAAAACGCGATCTCGTCGGGAACTGCGCTCAATTCATGAATAACTTTTTCAAAAAAGACTGGACTATCCTTAGAAACCCCTAGCTGGTAAGAAATAAATAAGTCATCAAACAAGGTCTGTATATCTGGAATATTTGCAATATATTCTGCGCGGTATTTCTCTTGGTCTGTGGCCAGATAGAGTTTAATGCCTTGTGTTTTCAATGCACGCATAACCGCAACCACTTGTTCATCTATATGCATTTCATAAGCAAACCAGGTAGCAAGATAGTTGTCTACAGTTTCACCTGGATTCCATTTTGCCAAATAAGGCGCTAATTCAATTTTTAAATCAGCTAAACCTGCTTTGCAGGCAGGAAATTTTTCTTTGAAAAATACATTGATTCCTTCCAGGGATAGATTGTTTTCTTGCGCGTACACTGCACTATATTGTCCGTGAGGTTTGATAATGACGCCGTCGGCATCAAGTAAGATGTGTTTAATCATGGATAGGGAATTGAGCAAAATAATTTTTTAATTCGTCGGTCAATTGCTGTCTGCTTTGTTCTGGCACTAGCTGCTTATCAGACATTCTTTCGTGCAGTTGGTCTCCCTCGAACCGGGGGAATATGTGCATATGGTAATGGAAAGCATGTTGTCCTCCGGCAGGCTCGTTGTTTTGTAGGATAGTGATCCCTTCGGCTTGTAAAACTTGTTTCAGTGCATGGGCGACGTGCTGGCTTAGAGAATTGATTGCGCTCAGTTCTGCTATTGGAATATCAAAAATATTTTCATAATGCTGGTTAGGAACAATTAAAACATGACCTGGGTGAGTTCCTATGCCAAATGAGCCAATTATAATACTGGCTAATTTATTTTGGAATATGATATCCGTAGGTACTATGAGTGTGGCTGTGCTTTTTTCTCTGTTGATTCCTAGGCAGATAGGACAGACATAGTTGTCCGGTGCGTGGTTGTGCATATTATATGTGTAAAGATTTATAATCAATCCATTGGTTGAGCTCGAATTGAGACTGTACGTAACCTTTGATGTTTACGCTCGTGCCTTTATGGATTCCTACATGAAGATGTTTGCGTTCATTATCTGTTGCGGGGCCTTGGTTTCCTAAAATAGCAATCTGATCTCCAGCTTTAATATCTTGACCTACTGTTAAGGAGACACTAGTGATATTAATGTGACCATACACTATGGTAACATCTTCATCGTTGATTTTACATGACTGTATCATAACTCCGCCATACCCAGAAGCCGTGCGTTTTTGCAGTAGCTTGCCATCGCACAGGGCGAAAATTTTTACTTCTGTTGTAGCTTCTTCTGGAGTGGTTTCAAAATCGGTACCAGTATGGTAGCCCGAGAAACGCTCTGGTTGAACCGGCGAAGTCTTAGGATCTATTTTTATAGCGAAAGGTTTTTTGTTAATTCGATTGTCAGCATTTTCTATTGGTGCAGACAGAGATAAGTGTGGATTTGAATTTTCTGGTACAGGATTGCTTTCGAATGCATCGGTTCTGTGCTGTTCTGTCTGGGTTGATTGCATTGGAGAGGCCGGGGAGTGCGGTTGTTGCATATAATAAATAGTAGCAAAAATAATTGCCGCTATGACAACGATTCCCAATTGGATAGATCGATTAGGCATGTGGTTTTTTAAACAATACGACTGCTAAGTAAATGGTGCCAGCTATAAATATAACGAGGGGGATAGTAGAATATTTCAGAAACACATTTGGCCATTGGCTGCCCACCAATAGCCCAAAAGATAAGACAGTCAATTTTAAAACACTT
>CAYVGX010000040.1:0-6049 GCA_964451015.1 uncultured Candidatus Saccharibacteria bacterium
GATTTACCGCTACCAGTCGGACCAGTGATAAGCATCATGCCGTGCGGCTTATGAATATTACGATTCACAACATCGAGCTGCTGCGGCAAAAATCCTAAACCTTCCAAAGTCATGGCCTTGCTAGATTCGTCGAGCAAACGAATAACAACTTTTTCACCATCGAAAATAGGAATTGTAGAAATACGTAAACTAAACTTATAGCCGTCTTTTTCAATCTTATAACGGCCGTCTTGCGGCAAGCGATGTTCATCGATCTTCAGATTGGCCAGCACTTTAATGCGTGCTACTAAGGCCGCTTGAATAGCTTTGGGAAGCGTCATCACGTCGTGCAGCACGCCGTCGATACGATACCGAACCACTACGCTGGTTTCTTGCGGCTCGATATGAATATCGGAAGCTTTTTCGATAACGGCATATTCGAACAATGTGTCTACAACGCGGATAATCGGAATTTCTTCCGCCATTTTCTTTAACTGATCATCTACTCCGTTATCACCCGTCGCTTCATCCTTCTTCCCTTCCGCAACCATATGTTTAATTTCGCCTTCCAGGTTGTTGTGATATTTAGCTACGCCAAAATCGAGCGACGACTTGCCGATCAAAAAGACTTTTACGTCCAAACCCGTCTTCTTTTTGATGAATTCTTTCGTCTGCAAATCGGTAGGATCGATCATGGCTAAACTGATGTCGTCTTTACCTTTAGCAAAACTGATCACTTTATGACGGCGCGCAATCGGCTCGGGAACCAAATTTAAAATTGGTTCGGGAATATCCTGGTCGTGCAGATCGATTATAGGTACATTAAATTCTTCGCTTTTTATTTTCAGAAGATCTGCTTCGCTGAGCGCTTTTTTGTCGACTAAAAAATCTTCCCACGGAGTCGGAGTTTTTACACCCTGCCAATCTTTCTCGAGTTCGGCCAGCTTAGTAGCCGAAAGAATTCGCTTTTTTTTGAGAAGCTGATTGAGTTCAGCTGTTACCATTTTTGTTTCAGATACTAAAAATTTTATTCGAGATAACCCGAAATTTCTACATTTATTATATCACATATGAGCCCATTAAGAGAAACTAAAAACACCGCCGTGCGGCGGTGTTTTTATATAAAATATTAATCTCGTTTTCAGTGTAGAACTTCTTACAGCAATCCCTCTGCTTTAAACATCTCTACAATAGTTTGAATCATATCAATCTTCCAAACATTGTTCTCCTTAACGAAAACAGCTTTAAAACTATCTTTTTCTTTAGTCTGAATATCTTGCAACACGATCTTCATCGAACCATACTGCTTCCCTTTATAAATCTTGACATTCTTAGCTATATATTTAGTAATATCCTTATTAGTAGCAGAGCCATCGAGTTCGGAAGACAGAATTGGTATTTGGCTAAATAATTCGATGCTACGGCTAGATAAATACGGCTTCATTTCTTCGAACGTCTGAAGATCACGTGTAAGTAACCCTAATTCTGCTATTTGCTGAGCGTCTTCGGCGCTTTTCACGGTAGTGCGAGGCAACTCACCTTCAGATAAAATATACTCGGCAAGCAGATCTAATTCTTGATCTCTAGTTAATACAGACTTCGTTGTAGGCGCCTTGAAGACCCCCTCGCCTACCAACCCGCCCTTACCGCTGGCTGCGCCATAGACCTGAATTTTATAGGTGATATCTGGGCTAAACCAAAATGGTGTTTCTACTACGCCGTTTAGAATAACCTTAGATTGATACATATTTCCATCAATCAGGAAAGAATATGTCTTCCCTTTAGGCATAAGCCAAGAGAATTTGTATTTATATTTGTTGGTTGTGGAGTCGTAGCCAGCAACCTGAGCTTCGAAACGTACTTGTGCGCTAGAGATAATAACCTCTGGCTGCCAGGAGGTATCGGCTTTGGCAACCTGCGTTGTCAAATCAGTACCTACCAGCCCTGCGACCGCGATAAACACTGCCGCAACATATATTTTTATGTTGTACATAATATTGTGTTAATTAATTTTATATTATATCTATCCAATTATCTCTGCTTGGTCTAAAAGAGATTGAGGCAACTTTTTACTTGCATCAATGACTTCTATACCACTTAACTTACCATCCTCTGTAAAATCTAAATTAATCATCCCATCTACTTCTTGGGGATTAACTGTAACTGTTTTTTTCACCCAGCCAGGCTTATCATTGAAGCTATTATCTATGTATATATACGCGGCATCAACTGATTTATCTAATGTAATTTTTATCATGTTATTTTTAACAAAGGGGTTATATTTTCATTATAATTGAATTTGCTTATTTCTCTAAGCATCAGAGAGAATTTACGATTTATACTCCAGTATGTTCAAACACGGTTTCAAATTCAAGTTTAGCCTTGCCCTGCAAATACTGTCTAGCCATTTCAACTGCTAATTTTGATTGGGCTAAATTTTCAAAAATTTCTACATAAAACAAATTTTGTACAGTGTCAGACCCATCTTCTTTACTTATTTCAGGACCATTATAAATATCATTGATAAAACTAAAAACTCTTTGAATAAATTCTTGTTTAAAAGTCTCTCCTTCAATCATCTGAACAATAAATCTACTAAAACCAGCAATGAAAGCATATTTAAATTCTTTATCTTTATCTTCATATTCTTTTGATTTTTTAAATTCTGGAAATTCTTCTATTAAAATATTATCTAAATTATTATACGTTATTTTTTTCATATTATTTCCACTTTTGAGTTAAAGCTTTCTCTATTTGTTGCCTAATATCATTCAGTCTTTGATATTCTACTGAGCTTAATTGCTCAGAGGCAAAAATATTATTAATTCTATTTACTGTTTCCCAGCCCTTGGTAATATGGCTTTTACCTCCAGTTAGTTGTCCAGTTGATATTTCTCTATTTATAGCTTCGATCGTCCCTCCGGGAATTCTATCTTCGGCACGAAAAATATCTTTTACTACATTTTGTGCCCTGATATTATTAACTCCATCTAACCATTGATTTTGCTGTGCGATTGGATTAAAAGTATTTACTTTTTGGACAACAGTCGAACAAGCAACTATACAAGCTGTTCCAGCACCTCCAAGATAGCTAGTGCTCACACCTGTTACTACAACTGCCCCACCAGCTGCGACTACCCCTCCTACTACACCTACAACTACACCTGCCGCAATCGGATGGTCCATAGCAACTTTCCAAGCTGTACTATTATCATATAAATAATTTGCTGCATCTCCTATCTCTACTATAAATTCTTCAGTAGATTGTTTTCCGGTTAGCCAATCTTTTATCCATTCCCCATTAGGATCAATGTATTTGATGGGATTATTTCTAGTATACGCATAACTATTTAATGCTTGAGGGTCAGATAATATTCCCTGTAACTCATGTCCCGTAGATAACTTAATTTGGTTATTATTACCAATGGCTAAATATACCGGGTCCTGACTCATAAACCTACCAATACTTGGATTATAATACCTTGCTTGGGCATAGACAAGGCCTGTGTCGACATCTTCTTGGTGGCCTGTGTAGCCTTTCTTGGTATTAAGAGAACCGGTTTGAGTTAGTACTTTTCCATATGGGTCGTATGTTACATCTTCGGCTACTGTACCATTACTGCTAATCTGCTTAACTGGTGTACCGAGATGATCGGAAATAGCAGCGTACAGAGTACTCCCGACCATAGTAGCAAGCGGTATCCCTGCAACACCAAGGCTGATTTCTGGAGAACCATTACGCAATACATATCCATCCCCGAGCGAGAGTTCTGTGTTGGTTGGGGTCTGATACAAGAAGCGCTGACCACTTTCGTCGTACGTACTATTAACTGTCGTTCCGTTAATAGTTGTGCTTTGTAGCTGATTTTGCCAATTAAAGGTAAAGGTCTGATTTGGCGCAGTGAGGATATTTCCGTTATCGTCGTAGGTGTAGTTATTAGAACCTACGCTTGTGACGGCGTGGGGGTTGGTTTTACCAGTACCACTATAAGTATAGGTTTGGCCATTTGCCGAAGTAATATTCCCAATCGCATTATATGCATAATTGTATGTTGTGGCAGCACCGCTGGTAGGAGTGTAGACGCTTTGGGTTAACCTGTTAAGATCGTCGTAGGTGTAGGTTTTGGTTAATCCAGATTCTTGAACCTGTGTAATATTTCCCACTGGATCATACGTATAATTATAACTTTGAAGTGTATTGCCGCTCATCACAGCAACAGCACTAGATTTGCGATAGAGTTTTGTAGCGTCGTATGTATACGTAGTAGTCGGACCACTGGTTACAGCAATGCTTGCGGGCTGCTGGCTATGATGATAATTAACCGTGGCATACAAAGTTTCTGTTTGCGCAGGCAATGTAGTGTAAACCTTCGATGGCAATCCCCATTCTCCGAAACCATACCGAACAACCGTACCATTTGGATAAGTAATCTGCTTTACCTGATCGCTCAAAGTGTACTGATATGATGTGGTGTATGTAGTTCCTTGAGTACTGAGAGCAACGCTCGTGGGAGCGCCAGAAATACCATAGGTATAGGCTTTATTCAATGTGATACTGTTTGGTAAGTTACCAGTTACTGTACATACTAAACCTTTACCATTAGTACAGTTATCATAGGTATAGATAAAATCTGTAACCCCTGCTGTTGAAGAACTGTCTACCGAAGTTACACGGTCTAACATGTCATAGGTATTGGTTACCACCACCCCATTCGGCTGAGTTTGGGTTAGAATATTACCATTAGCATCATAAGTATATACATAGCTGCCGAATGTACTATCTGAGGAGGCGTGCAGATCTTCTGAATTAGTAATCCAGCCTGCATTATTGTAGGTAAAGCTGCGAACATTCCCCAAAGCATCAGTAATACCAGTAAGTAAATTTCTAATATCGTAAGTATAATTAGTAACATATTCGTTACTATTATTGTATTCTTTTACCTGAACTAAATTTCCGTATGCATCTACCTTGGTTTTCTTTGCATGGTTATTGGCATCTGTAGTAGTGACTTCTGTACCCGCGTACGTATTGGTAGTTGTACCTAATGTATTCGCTACACTTAGAGGCCTATTTAGTACGTCGTATGTTGTGGTAGTGACAAGATTAGAAGGAACTGTTGTATTATTATGTCCATACCAATCTCCATTGGCTGTTGGAGTGCCATACGGAGCACTGATTGTAACTGCACGCCCCAGCGCGTCATAGCCTTTTACTTCTTTTAAGAACCAGCCAATATTTGTTGCGCCATCAACATCCATATCCCATACGGCTTTTCTTACTTCTCTACCTAAGTTGTCGAGGGATACCCATGAATATTGCGGCGACCCTGTTTTCACGGGCAGATCCGTAGTCATAGTAATCCATCTACCATTGGAATCCTGCTCAATCCATTGATTCTTTACTCTAGATCCAGCAGTATTTACTTCTGTCGTACGGTACGGCAAACCAATACTAGAATAACCGTATGAAGTTTCCCTTCCATTAGGATCTATTGTTCTCTTGAGCATGCCAGTCATGTATTCGTAAGTAGCAACATGACCAAGATGATTTGTCTGACTAGCTAATAGCGACTTAGAGCTGTCATAAGTAAAATTAGTAGTCGCGTTGCGGGCATTTGTTAGAGAAGCTAAATTGCCATACGTATCGTACGTATAATTTATATCGGCATTAACTGCTCCATCGCCCGATACCCATGAAGATTCTTTAGTAAGATCGCCGTATGTGCCAATTGATCCATACGCTTGAGCATCGTAATAATAATCTGTCCTACTTATAGTAGTGCTAGGATTTGATCCTGTGCGGATATCTATGCGGGTAGGCTTAACGATAGTACTTCCACTGTTAGATGCGTATTCGGTAAATTGATAGCGTGTATCTCCGCTAATATCTGTATAAGAACCACCTGTTCCCACTGTTACAAAGCCTAAATTGCGAAGTTCGGTCTGCTCCATTACTGTAGTATCAAAAGTATTGACCGCAGCTGTACCTGAAACAGTTACGCCGTCAGTAGTCTTTTCCACTACTTCGCTTGGGTAAACAAATTTTGCTGTTCTACCCACTACAGGTTCG
>CAYVGX010000041.1:0-5955 GCA_964451015.1 uncultured Candidatus Saccharibacteria bacterium
ACTCCGTAGCAATAGAACCGTGAAGACGAATGACGTAAGTCGGTCCAAATCAGTTCTGATTGCCCGTAACCTTGACCTTTGACCCAGAAGTAAACACGGTATTTATCGCACACCGCATCAAAATCTCTGTCAAAGTGGTGAGCAAGTATTACGGCGAATTCCGTGTGTTCTTTCAACTCATCGGACTTCGCGCTCCAACCGAACTTATCAGCATTACCATCGAACAATCTCCATTGACTGTCTTTGGTCTTCAACTCATACGGGAAGTGCCAGCCGTTGCCCAACTCCTTGTAGATGTAAGAGATAAAGCTCTCAAGGTCAACCGTCGTAGTATCAACAAGCTGTTCTTTTTCAAGAAGCGTGTTGTATTCCCGGATGTTAAATTTATTGACCGTTTTAAGGTACTCATCCTTATCCTTGAACTGATAGACATAGACGTTACCAGCACCGGTCTGCAAGGCAAAGGTAACGCCCTTCTTGTCCTCAGCAAGGATAGTGGGGCTGTATAATGCACGGTCCCAGTTATCGGAGCCTGAAGCAAAGCCGCTACGATATTGAGTCATTGCCGACTCATAAACCACTTCCCATACTTTTTTGCGTGGTCTAAACTTCTCGACTTTCAGTTGGTGGTAATACGACACTCCGTGACCCGGATTGTCAACGCTTTTGCCATCAATGACGATGCGGAAGAACTTACCTTCCGGCACATAACTTTTTGCTTTTTCAACATCAAGGTATGCTTGAACTGATGACGGGATGACAACATTCGATGACGATAATTGATTGTTAACGGTTTCAAGCGTAATAGTCTGTGTATTTTTCATAATTCCTCGTATTAAATTGTGTTCTTGTAAACCTGCAAGCACCGATAAATCTTTGGTAAAAGTCAGGTGAATTTTCACTATATCCTGTGATATAGGCAAGGGTTATTTTCCCTGGATGGCTTTTTATACGCCCCATCTGGCCTGCTTTTATTTAGTTGTAACCTCTGTTTAGCCCAGAAGCACTAGCTTTTTTATGGGCTAGACCGAAGCTACAACCTTGATTTTTAACTTATACATTATAGCATAAAATTAATATACTGTCAAGTATATTGTGTTGACTATTATTCCTAAATATGCCATAATATATGAAATCAAAACTACAATTAAAAGGAGAAAACAATGGAAATTATCAGAGAAAAAGGATTTATTGAAGGATTTTGGGCAATTGATGAGTTTTTAAACGCCTACCAACAGGAAGCCGAGGACGGACTAGTCGCCTGTGCTTTGGCAGTTGAAGGTGACGGAAATGGCAACCCTGACGAAACTGCAATCGCTGTACTTCGCGTGGCGATTCAGAAAAGCGCCCGCGCTTTAAGCGATCAGAAGTTTGTAGTCGGGGTTAGTTTTTATGGGTTCGGGGATATGATGACGATTGATGTTGTCAGTTTCGATGAAGATTTTCATCGCGACAATATCTACGAACACGCCAAACGATTGAACTGTGTCATGCCTCACACGGCTGCGATCAATAAGTTTGATCTCAGCTATCACGTACCGTTTATTTACGGCGGCGCTCATCTCCAAGTGAAGGATGACGACATCGAAACCTCTGGCACAAGTCAAGACTTCGGCAATCGTATTTTCACTTCAGACGCAGTTGCTTTAGCTGATTTTACCATTAAAGCGTGCGGTCTTCCCTCATCTGCAGATACGTCTTCCGGCGAAGCGTACGTGCAAAGTTTGCTTGATTTCATGAAAGCAAATAAACTCCAGCCGGACTTCTACGAGCAGTTGATAGAAGACCAAGCATCAAAAGGCGCTCGCTTTACTTCACAACACTTCGGCGGATTACTTGCAATTAAAGCATCTGATCGAGTGAAGAAAGGCGAAGGGGATATTCTACAAATCCTAGTAGAAGAACTCGCCGATGGCATCACTCGCACCTTTATGATTGCTTCACTCCTCACCAAACAACAATCTCAATAACCTCACTCTGTTCTCAACTTGAAAGGCGTAAAAGATAAAAAATCTCTTACGCTTTTAAATTTTTCTTATTTACTTTACCCTATTTCTCTATATTTCAAAGCTATAATATACTTATACTATGTGGATTATAATCGTGATTCTTTACTTATTGATTGGTATTTTTATGGTACTGTGGGATTACAGGGGAGCTATTTTTAGCAATGGTGATACTGAATTACCTACTAGCAGTGCTTACTTAGAAAAGCCAACATTTTTAAATCATCTCAGTATTGGTAGCGCGCTAATTTTTGTTATAATCTGGCCTATTAAAATACTTAAGAAAATTCTCTAAATTTATGAAAAACTCAACATCATTTGAACACCTGGCCGAGCTTTGGGATGCCAAGACCGGCGATAAAGGTAAGAAAATGATTTCAGCAACCCGCGTCACTGCGAAGCATATCATTGCTGAACTGGAATCACTGAAGGGCAAAAAGGTTTACGAGATTGCTTGCGGTAATGGTTTTTTAGCGCGGCAAATAGCAGGGAAAGCGAAAGAAATTAGAGCATCTGATGTTTCCCCTACTTTGATTGATTTTGCCAAGCACAAATACGAATCTAAAAACATTGCCTATGAAGTACGAGATGCCATAGATTTTACTGGCATACCTAAAAATCATTATGATGCCGTGATTATCCACCAAGGCATTTTTTATATAAACGACTTGGATAAACTTGCTCAAGGGATTTATGCAATATTAAAACCAGGTGGAACATTGATATTCTCAAATATGCACCCATTAATGTACGTAGCTGATTTAGACACCCTTCCTAAATTAAAACTAAAAACTGTACTAGAAAAGTACAGACTATATTTAAAGAATCGAAAGATTCTTGTGAACAAAACATGGCATGTCGGTAAAGATATTAAACCAGCATCCTACCACCAATTCAAACGACCATTTTCATATTATGTAAATACGTTTGCAAAGCACGGATTACCAACTATAAAAATAGTTGAGCCAAGTACTATAACAATGATCAAAAATAAGATTCTAAAAAGTCCGATCCCTTCAGCACTAATTGTTAAGTGTAGGAAAGTTTAAATAATCTTGTACACTGCTACCTTGACAAATATTAATATTTTTGTTATAATAACGAAAATCGATGAGGAGGACACGAGAGAGTATGGAAATGTTTGAAATTGGACAAAACGAGGAACCATCAAGATTTTATGAATCCGAGTTTGATGATCACTACAGTGATCCAGACCAATTTGATGAAGATGACGACGATGATTATGACGATTACTATGAGGATCCCGATAATAGATTTAAACAAGAACAACTATTACGATACTGGAAACTTGATGATCCATTGAAATTATCACCAGAATTTTTATCTTTACGGAATGAGTTAGGATTAGCTCTTCCTAAAGATAGAGAAAAAATATTTCAAAAAATTCTGGATTATCCTAATCTCACTGAAGACGAAAAGTTTGTAATCGAGTATTACTACTATGATTTTTGCCGATTTGGCAAAAGTCAGTGATTACTAACAAAAAATCCAGCATGAATGTTGCTAGGATTTTTTTATTTTAAAAGTTGCTCGGTTCCTGCTCACCTATTATTAAAAAACCCAAGATTCGTATTCAAAGATAAGCAGTTTGAGCTCAATTACGATGATAAAGAAATTTGGAAACTGATAGTTGCATACGGGCTATCTGTTGGTATTACGCAAGAAAAATTAGATTTCCCTATTGAATAATTACCGCCGACGAATCCGGTCAATCAGTAATTATATAAATGAAAAACATACTTCCATAATCTTTCGTGTCTACCTTTTTAATAGTCTGAGAATCATAAATTCAGGTATTTTCAGTAACTTATTATAATCTCTTTCCGAAATCTGTTTCATTTTTTCCAACGGCGTAGGTTCCACAAACGCGTCGAGTACAAAGCCCGCATTCGTTGCTTCCCCAATCACTTCACTAATTGATTTATGCCACACCGTTACGTCGCCCATAGTACCAAGTCCATCATCCAGCTTTTTTCTGCCTAGATAACTACCAATTACTTCTATAGTTCTTAGGTTCTTATATTTAACTAGACTAAATTGGCGCACTTGCTTTTCTTCGTCATTCAGTGTCATTACCATTGATGACTTCACCGGATGATTAGCTGAAAATAAAAAATTTGAGCCCGGCCTAAGAACACGGAAGACTTCCTTAAACACCGGAGTCCAATCTTCAACGTAATGAATCGCCAAACTAGAGTAAGCAAAGTCAAATTGTTCATTGTCGAAAGAGAGAGATTCCATATTCATCTGTCGGAATACACAATCGGGATAGCTCGCTGTCGCAATTTGAATCAAATTATTTGATATATCAATTCCGATAGATTCCGCAGCGCCCATACTCTTAAGGTAATAACTATCTTCCCCGCTCCCGCAACCCAAACTCAGAACTCGTTTTCCTTTGATACCAGGCACGAGACTATACATAGCTGGCTTCTCATATAAAGAATGATATATCGAATCTTCAGGATTACGAACATGAGCAGTATAACCATCAGCATTATCCTCGTACCATTGAATTGACTTTGCATCTGTAGACATGCATTAATCATAACAGAAAACCGTCGCGACGGCGATTTTCTGACAAAGATTATAGCGTGAAGTTGGATCTTTATTTATTTAATATACTCACCTATCAATTCTTCTAACCGACCAAATGCCTTTACTTGTTCTTCTGGGGTACCACGCCAACCTTCGCTCGCAACTGAGGTCCAGCATAAGACATAATATAACTTGAATAGGTTTTTAGACTTATCGAAACTCTCTTCAACTTTATTGTGCGCTTGATATGCTTCCCAAAATTCTGGCAACACCTCTTTTTTACTATACTCCATAATAAGCTCGTGTCCTGCCAATACAAATCGTTGATCTGTAAATTCATTATCCTCCACATCGATAATACCATTGAGCTTCCACTCGTCATCATAGTACTCCGCCATTCCTTGAAAACCATCTGTATGGGAGAAGACGAATGTTTGAGGATCTATCCAATCCTGTTTCATTTTTTCAATAAACACTGCGATCTTATCGCGATTAATGGCGACAAATTTATTATGCTTAGAGGCACGTTCGACATGGTTTACAATTGATTCAAAAAAAGCATCTTTCCATTTTTTTTCGTAAGCCTCGTGCATATTTACCCAACCTTGAAAATCACGAGTGATAGCATGCATCTTACCTAATGTATCTCCTACTAACTCGTGTAACTCTTCGATCGCCGGAGTATCTTCCAACAACAATAAATCTTTAGTAGCTTTACCCGATATATACTCCATTATCACATAGGACTCATCACCATTCTCAGTACTCCCATCGCCTAATAACTGAGGCACTGGGAGCTTATTAACGGACAATAATTCGTGAGAAGGCTTTAAATTCGACCACCGCGAACCATACACACGATTATCAATAGTTTCTTCGTTATATTCTAGTTCTGCTTCAGAATGTACAAATTTGATAATTACTTCTCGACTTCCTTCTTGATTTTCTAGCTGAACTTTATATACATGCCCATAATAACCACCGGTTAATTCTTGTTGTTCTATAACTTTACCCGCCAGTTCTCGTTCTATGATCTGTTGAATGGACACTTCTCGCGAATTTTGTTCACGAACCTTTTCTATATTTTCCATGTCATAATCATACCAAAAAACCGCCTTCTAAGCGATTATTGTATTTCTTCATTAAATGTAGCATTGTTGTATATAACTTCTCTTCCCCTCATCTTCTGTAAATTCCTGGTGGTTTGTGTTTGGCTGGTTGTTTTTGGTATTTGGGTGTTGGTCTTGGTTTTGTTTGTTTTGGTTGTTTTGGACTCTGGGTTTAAGTTAGTTGTTTGTTTTGGTGGGGTGGAAAATCTTTAGCTCTTGGTAGATAGTAGTAACCTTGAAAGTACGGTGTCGTTCAGTTGATTCTCTGGTGAGAGTAATAG
>CAYVGX010000042.1:0-5826 GCA_964451015.1 uncultured Candidatus Saccharibacteria bacterium
ATCTTCTCGACACGACTGCGACTATTTAGATTTGTTATAATAAACCTATGTTTAATTTACCCGAACTTATACAAACTGTTGGTTATTTAGGGATTTTCGGCATTATCTTTGCCGAAACAGGTTTACTAATCGGTTTTTTCCTGCCCGGCGATAGCCTTCTGTTTACGGCAGGCATTCTGGCTGCAGAAAACATACTCAATATTTATTTGGTTATAATTGTCATGCTCGGAGCTGCAATCATCGGCAATGGCGTGGGCTACTGGATAGGAAGAAAATTTGGTCCAAAAGTATTTGCAAAAGAAAATTCTTTATTATTTAATAAAAAGCATGTTGCCAAAGCAGAGCAATTTTTTGATAAGCATGGATGGAAAACATTAATCTTAGCTCGCTTCGTACCAATCGTGAGAACTTTCGTGCCTGTGATGGCCGGGATCGGCAAAATGCCTTATTGGCAATTCATGCTGCACAATGTCCTAGGCGCAGTAATATGGATAGGTTCAGTCACTATTTTAGGATACTGGCTTGGCCATACAGTAGACAACATCGAGGCGTATATTATTCCTGTAATTCTTTTGATCATACTATTATCAATCAGTCCTTATTTAAAGCAACTGATCGTCAATCGAGAATTGCGCCAAAACATATTCGATAGCCTGAAAAAAATCAAGCAGCGTTTGCTGAGAAAATAAATAGACTCACAATAGCTTGTAATCAAACAATTCTAGAGCGAGAGGTGGTTTCAACAGCAATGACTTGCAAATAATTTGGAAGATACTCGGTTCGTATAGTATAATTAATACACTAGTTATACATTCGAAATAAAAATCTTTTGCTCCGAACTACTACTAAAACTTATTTAATACCCTTAGTGATTAGCAGCATCGTAGCAATTACGAGTTTTGTATTAGTGCTGTTGTATGTAAATCCCTTTTATACCAGCTGGATCGGCCATGTATTTTTCTACCTCACTTTAGGCTTGGCCGTATGCGGTATAACCACCACACTCGGTTTATTAGTACGCAATTATTTTTGGCCTGGTAATTATGCTGCACTGTTCGTGCTTAGTTTGCGACAAGGTGTATTTATCGCGATTCTTATTGTTTCACTAGTATTCTTTGAAGTATTAAACATCTTATACTGGTGGGTTGCACTCACCTTAATCTTATTCCTTTTGGCGATAGAATTTTTCTTTTCTACGCCTAATAACTAAATGCCTGAAAACCAACCTAATCCTTTTTATAATGTTATGCCGGAAATTACCAATGCTCCTGCAAAAAAAGCTGTCGTAATTCCTAAGCAAGCACAGACACCCGAACAACCAACTGCTCCGCACATATCAAGCGCGCAGAGCATTAGTATTCCAGCGGAAAAAACAACTTCTTCAAAAAAAGGTAAAATTATAGCTTTGTCTCTTGGAATACTCTTACTCCTCGCGGGTGGTGGATTTTTTGGTTATTACACATTGTATAAAAAATCGGATAGCAACACGCAAACCAATTCAGATCAAACGACTAATACCCAAGAAAATTCCGAAGTGACTACTCCTAGCGAATGGTTGCAAAAATTCTTTGGCACTGAAACATGTACCGAATTAGCAACATGTGGCGATAAATCCGATCCAGATCGCGATGGTTTAGAAAACAAAGCGGAGTACGACACAGGAACAGATCCCAACAATAACGACAGCGACAGCGATGGCCTAGCAGACGGAGATGAAACACTTATCTTTACCACAGATCCTTTACTATCACGCACTTTCCGGGAAGGGGAGTACAACGATATCGACTTCGTAAAAGGCGGTTACAATATTGCCACCAACGAGCCGTATACCAACGAAGCACTGTTTAGCATTAAAACAAAAATCAAGCAGTACGGCTTACACCAACCCACTCTTACATCACTCGGGCAATTATCTTTTGAATTATACGATTTCACAGATCCGAGCATGCCTCCATTACCAGCCAATTTAGATACATCACCAGAAGCAAAGCTAGATCGTGATACACAGCGCCAAAGCACCATGAAAAAAATTGGCGCAGCACTGCTCAAATACCAAGAAGAAAGAAAGATTTTTCCAACTGGGAACGATTTTGTCGCCATGGCAGACGCAATCAAGGTATATAATACAGTAGCAACTAATTACAACGATCCAATCAATCAGAATCCTTATATCTACGGCTATCAAGCAGGTGCAAACAACTCGGAATTTACTTTAACTTATTACAGCGAAACACAGAACCAGCTAATAAAATATATAACCAAAAATGCGCGGGATGATGTAGCCAAGGAAGATACTAAAGCTTTCGACGAAGAGCGTAAGATCGATTTGGAAAATATTCAGCAATCATTGCTTGTATATTCCAACACTCATATCGACGCCAATAGCACTGTGGACTTTGTTTTTCCTACAAAAGACGCGCTTCGCTCGGAGCTAGTACCGCGCTATATGACAACCTTTCCTGTCGATCCAGTATCTAAGTTAGATTATCAGTACGAAGTTAGTTCCACCTTTGACAGCTTTACTTTAAAAGCCCAATTGCAAAATCCGACAACAGGTACTACCGGATATATGTGTAATCAGCTAGAATGTAAAGCGTATTAATTAATAAAGTTATTACCTGCTTTCTTGAAAAACTACTCACATGCAGTAGGGTACAGCTTTCAAGTAGCAGGTATTTCATTCCTTAACTATGTTCGATTTTTTAAAAAAAATTTTCACATCTACTCCAAAGCAAAGCAATAACATTATTAGTGCCCAAATAGTCAAAATAGAAAAGCATCCCAATGCAGACCGCTTGCGTGTCATCACTTTAACTGATGGGGTAAAAGAAATATCACCTGTTGTCTGCGGTGCATTTAATTTCAACGAAGGCGATATCGTCGCCTTAGCTCTTCCTGGTGCATTCATCACTCATAACGTACATTCTGCTGAGCACGAATCATATACACTTGGAACGGCAAAAATTCGCGGCGTAGAAAGCCAAGGCATGATTTGCTCTGCGTTCGAGATAGGGAAGAGCTCTATTCCCGAAGAGAAGCCTGAAATTCTGGTCTTGCCCCAAGGAACAGCGCTTGGTAAAATGGTATAAATTACTTATAAAACTATGGCCAAAATCATTATTTCACCCGAAGAAGAAAAGCAGCTAAAACAGCAGCTAGAGCAGCGCCACGACGCAGAAGCAGAACGCATGAAGCGTTTTCTTGCCATGCCAGACCTAGCTCGTACTGAAGGCAGTCCATTAAAAGCGATTGTAGAAAAAGCTAAGTCTGTATCAAGCCTGCAAGGTTTCGACGAAATCGTTATTCCAGAAATCGTACCAACGCACATTCTGTTCGACTTGTTCAACATGCCAGAAGGGCACCCCGCACGGAGCAAATCAGATACATATTATGTCGATGAACAAAACGTCTTGCGCACCCACGACACCGTATTCTGGTATTATTACCTAAACCATCCGGACATTAAGAAGCGTATCGAAAACAAAGAAATCCTGGGAACTATTTGCTACGGAAAAGTTTACCGCAAAGACGAAATCGACCGCACGCACATGAATGTATTTCACCAGTTCGGAGGTTTGTACCTTGCGCCAGACGATAAGCAAACCATCACTCCCGATGACCTTAAAAATGCCTTGTCGGAAATTGCGAAAAGTGTCTTCGGTGAAAATGTGAATTATCGTTTTTACGACCACCAATTCCCTTACACAGACCCAAGCTTCGAAATGGAAGTATTCATCAACGATAAATGGGTAGAGATGCTAGGCTCAGGCATGGCTCGTAAAACAGTGTTATCCAACTTCGGCCTTGAAGGCTACCATGGTTGGGCATTTGGTTTCGGCTTAGAGCGCCTTGCTATAGTTAACATGGAATTGCCCGATATTCGCTTACTATGGAGTACAGACGCTCGTGTGAAAAAACAATTAGTATTCGGCAATAAGTATGTAGAGGTATCTAAGTTTCCGCCAATCATTCGCGACATTTCGTTTATTGTCCCTAAAACTTTCGTACCTAATGATTACTTTGATGTAATCCGGGATATTGGCGGCGACCTTGTAGAAGAAGTGGCCTTAACCGACAGTTATGAAAACGACGAAAAATTTGGCGCAGACCGCAAAAGCTTTACCTACCGAATCACTTACAGAAGCAATGAGCGGACTTTAGAAGCTTCCGAAATTGACCCAATCCAAGACGAAGTCTATAAACAAACCGCTGAACAGTTCGGCGCTGAGTTGAGATAAAATTTAGATAAAATGAAAGACAGGTTTTTAAAACCTGTCTTTTTTAGAATAATAATCAACCGAACATTTGCCAAATATGAGTAGCAGTTGAAGCTAGAATTTTTTTATGAACCCCCTCCAATCCAACAAATTGATCACGGATTAATGGTCTAAGTAGCTCATCTTGCCCCCAATCCCATTCGGAAAATTCTTCTCCTGATTCATTTTTATCATAACTTATTAGTTGATAACCTGATTGCTTATTAGGATCTGTGTAATAAACAATTCTTCCATCCCTATTTTTGGCATGAACTCTGACTTTATTGTTGCCATCTATACTGATTTCAACAAAAATATCATTTGCATATTCCTTCGAATAAACTGCAATAATACCTAGTCGTTTATTGTCCATTCTGTCATCAATATTTTCTTTTTTCCACGGATCATGATTTTCTGGAATTGAATCAAATAGCATATCTTTCTCCTAAAATTTGTTGGCCATAGCCAGATTTTTAAATCGACTATACTTTACCATAAAATTTAAATTTAGTCAAATCTACTACATTGGAGATTCGACTTTAATTATGCTAAAATATAGGTAGTTAATTAGCCCTAGAAAAGGCTTATTTTTAAGTAAATTTATGGCCAAAGAAGAAATAAAAAAATCCAAATCCGCGAGTTATTCGGCAGATAATATTACCGTATTGGAAGGGCTTGATCCTGTCCGGAAGCGTCCGGGTATGTACATTGGTTCCACCTCGGAAACCGGTCTTCACCACATGGTGTGGGAAATCGTAGATAACTCGGTAGACGAAGCAATGGCAGGTCACGCAGACCGTATTCAGGTAGTCATTCAAAAAGATGGGGGAGTAACAGTCCACGATAACGGCCGCGGTATCCCAATTGATGTACACAAAACAACCAAGAAGTCTGCACTCGAAACCGTACTTACCGTTCTTCACGCTGGTGGAAAATTCGGTGGCGATGCGTCCGGCTATAAAGTGTCGGGTGGTCTTCATGGTGTAGGTGCAGCGGTTGTAAACGCGCTATCTACTAACATGAGCGCGCAAGTGCGCCGCGACGGTAAAGTGTACGAGCAAAAATATAAAATGGGCGTACCGCAAGGGAAGGTAAAAGAAATTGGCAAGGTAGATAAAAACTCCGTATTTCAAACGGGTACCTCAATTACTTTTTACCCAGATGCCACTATTTTCGAAACTGTTGAGTTTAAATTTAAAACTATCTTAGAGCATTTGCGCAGCCAGGCATATTTAACCAAGGGCCTGCACTTTATTATTTCTGATGAGCGCGTTGGCTTAACCTACCAGTACTATTTTGAAGGCGGCGTTATCAGCTATATCAAACAACTCAACCGCAACAAAAAGACTCGTCATAACCCAATCTATATCAACAAGATGTACGAAGGGGATATTATGGTGGAACTCGCTATTCAATATACCGACGATTTCGACGAGGTAGTCTTAGCTTACGCCAACAACGAATTCAACGTAGAAGGCGGTATGCACGTGACTGG
Source organism: uncultured Candidatus Saccharibacteria bacterium (assembly GCA_964451015.1). Taxonomy (GTDB): domain Bacteria; phylum Patescibacteriota; class Doudnabacteria; order UBA920; family UBA920; genus UBA920. The sequence continues at coordinate 5,752 of CAYVGX010000042.1, forward strand.
TTTCCGTACAGCTTTAACACGCGTAATCAATAACTATGCTGTCAAAAACAATATTGTTAAAGATAATGCTAAGCT
>CAYVGX010000043.1:0-5810 GCA_964451015.1 uncultured Candidatus Saccharibacteria bacterium
TTTTATGAATGTCGCGGAGTTGATTGTTGCTAACGTGGGTATAGATTTGCGTGGTAGTAATAGAGGCGTGACCTAGAAGAGTTTGTACGCTTCTAATGTCTGCACCGTTTTGAAGAAGATCTGTGGCAAAGGAGTGGCGAAAAGTGTGAGGCGTCACTTTATGAGTAATACCGGCCAGCATGGCGTACTTTTTGACGAGGCGCTGGACGCTGCGCGCAGTTAACCCGGGCACATCGCCACCACCAATAGAGCTAATTTGCTTACTGACAGAGTTGCCAATTTTACTATGACTCACAAACAGCGCCGGATTATTATCCGTGCGCTTTTTTAAATAATTTTGTAATGCATTTTTAGCATCATCAGACATAAACACTAAGCGCAGCTTGTCGCCTTTACCACGCACTGTAAATTCGCCGCGCTCAAAATTCATTTGTTTAATTTTGAGTTGGACCAACTCTGAGATACGGACACCACTAGAGAAGAGGAGTTCTAAGATAGCTTTGTCACGCAGGCGAGTGACTTCGTTCTCTTCTTGGTCTGTGGCTTCTTTAATACGCTCAACTTCGTCATTGTTCATCACGTCAACTTCGCGGGATGGATTTTTGGCGAGTTCAATTTTTTCTGGGGAGAGAGTATCCATGTCTCTTTTGGCTAGATACTTCAAAAAGGCACGAACAGCAATGACGTGGTAGTTCTGGGTGACGAGTTTTAAATTGCGGCCGCTGCGCTCGTCTATTAAACGGTTAAGGTAAAGGCGATAGGATCGAATTGTATCTAACACAATCTGGCCTGGTTCGGTGATACTGTTACTTGCGCAGAAAGTAGAGAAGCGGGCGAGATAGTGGTGGTAGTTGCGGATGGTAAGGCGTGATTTATTCTTTTCAATCTCGCAGTAATCTAAAAAATCCTGAATCAGCTTATTAATTGTTGTTTGCTTGGAATCCATACATTAATTGTAACGACACGACACAGAATAGCAAGGGGAGAGGGGAGCTAAAAGCAAGAAATAAAAACAACAAATAATCTTGTATTTAGTAATAAAACAGAATAGTTATCCGCACTTGGGGATAAGTGGATAACCGTACTATTGTCGTGGCAAATATATTTTTACGACATCAAGGATAGTATTGTGCGACACATAGTGTCGTGAAAAGTAAAAATATCACGACACGTACTAAGCAGGGATAACTTGTGGATAAATAAAAAACGCACCTCTTGTTTAGTGGTACGTCTAAAATTAAATTTGATTAGGCTTTAGGCTTTTCCGCAGTAAATTCAATCTTCCATTCAATTGGTGAATGTATTTTCTGTATTTTAGCAAGCTCTTCTCTGATATGCTCTGCGCCAATTGGTAAGACTGGATTTTCAGAACGGTGAATTTCGATGCGTTGGTTAAATGTTCCGAACATGCTATAACCTCTTAGAAAACTTACATCATCATTGACCGGTTTGATCTCTTGGAATTTTATCATATCTCGTGATTCAATTGCTGCTTTAGTTTTATTATGAATTTCTGCGGCTAGATAATCCAATGTTTTATTTTCGATACCAACAAAAGTGCAGTTCCGTTTTTGGATATTACATAGTTGCCAATATCTATAAACTGAATTGCACGAGTTATTTTGTGCTAGCTGCGTAATTCCTCTAAATATTTGCAAGTTATTTGGGTTCATTTCTCCAACTGCATGGAAATGTTCTATGGTTTGCATCCTTGGTGTATATATATCACCGCAGAATCCTTCAACTCCAACCAAATCTGGATTAATTGAAAACAGTAATTTGTAGGTATTGTTTTGCGATTTTATGGCTAATAGATTTTGCTTTTCTGTGTCACCAATATTGATGTCTCCGCCATGTTGGAAACCAATAAAACATATTTTTTTCTGGGAAAGCTTTTCAAGATTGACTTCTAATGAGTCTAATATTTTATTTTTCTCTTCCCAAAAACCTGTTACAGCTTTAGATTTATTATTTCTTATGTAATATTCTAAATTTTTACCTAAAAAGTTCATAATTCTCTCCTTAAATTTGAAATTTTGATGTTTTATTCTACAAAGTATGGGCTAATTAGTCAACTAGTCAAAATTGCCGAAGTCTGTTATAATTTATGCATTATTAACCTACGCAGCGGAATATACTGCCGCTAGCGTGTAAAGAAAGATCAAAGTATATGTTAAGCAAAAAAGAAAAAGACGCGATCATCAAGAAGTTCCAGACTCACAAAGATGATACTGGTTCTCCTGAAGTTCAGATCGCAGTGCTCACCAAAGAAATTGAACAAGTGAGCGAACATCTTAAAGTGCACCGTAAAGATAATCACTCTCGTCGTGGTTTGCTCAAAATGGTTGGTAATCGCCGTCGTTTACTTCGTTACTTAAAGAACGAAGATGAAAAGCGTTACGACAAGCTCACAGAAAAATTGAAGCTCAAGAAAACAGTTAATTAAAAATTAAACCTCACTTCTTTTAGTGAGGTTTCAAAATGTATGGAAAATATAGTAGACGCAGCTTGGGATCCGGAAGAATTTGAAAAGACCTGGGTTGAGTGCTGCGAACGAATCGTTAATGCTATTATGGCGGATACAGATATTCAGGCTATTCGTTCGGAAGTCCGATCACAGGGACATGTAACTCCTGAGCATAAGCAAAAATTTATCGCAAAAGTTAACGAGATTAAAAATCAACATATTGAAAATCAATTCGGGCAAGAAGGTAGTGAGTCGTATTTGCGATTCGTACATGCGTGGCAGCATTGGCAAAAACTACGCGGCAAGGATCGCCCGAAAGGCGCCAATATGTTTGAAGACAATATCAATCATCTTATGTATGGCAGTACTCCTGATCCAGATTTGTTCCTGAGAGACTTTGATATCTATACCGATGTTCAATAAAGCCTCTGGTGTCTGTGGCTGCAAGCCTGAAATAAAACAGGCTTCAACCACAGACAAGCTGGGGTGTGTATGAAATAAATTATTAAGTTCAAAATGATTTGAGGAAGAAGAAGGTTCCCAAGGTTTTGGTTCTATATGTAAAGAATTAAAACTTTGGAAATCTTCCCTCGGAAATTTTGAAGAAAGGAACTTTATGAGTTCAAAACAGATTTCTGTAAATCTTGCTGGGCAAGAATGGAAGTTTGAAACTGGCCATGTGGCTGGTTTCGCTAATGGTAGCGTCATGGCGCGCGTTGGCGATACGGTTGTATTGGCAACTGCAGTTATGAGTAAAACCACTCGGGAAGGTATCGACTTCTTTCCCCTGCTTGTTGATTATGAAGAACGCTTGTATGCAGCTGGTAAGATCAAAGGTAGTCGCTGGGTTAAACGCGAGGGACGCGCTACTGATGAAGCAATTTTAAGCGGACGCGTTATCGATCGCACGCTGCGACCTATGTTTCCAGACGGTATGCGCAACGATGTACAGGTAGTAGCGACAATTTTATCCGTAGATGGGGAAAATGATCCCGACATGATTGCAGTGAATGCTGCAAGTATGGCGCTTCATATTTCTGACATTCCCTTCGATGGCCCTGTTGCTGGCGTGCGCGTAGGTAAAATCAATGGCGAGTATGTATTAAATCCTAATGCCGAACAACAAGAACAGTCCGATTTAGATTTGATCGTGTGTGGTACTGCTGAACATATCATCATGGTAGAGGCTGGGGCTAAACTGGTGCCAGAAGAAGAGATTATTGGCGGCATTAAGTTTGCGCAAACATATTTGGCAGAATTAGCTAAAGTACAAGAAGAATTTCGCACTCAAGTAGGCAAAGAAAAAACAGCGCCGATTATGAAAGAATTGCAGGCAGATGTATTTGCAAAAGTATCTAGCTTGCTAACTGCAGACAAAATTGAAGCTGCAGTATACGTGAAAGATAAAACTCAGCGCGATATCAATGTCCGCGCTTTGGGCGATGAAATTTTGGCAGCTGTAAAAGCAGAGCTAGGCGAAAGTACGGAATATAAAATTGATAAGGAAGTTGCTAACAGTATCGATAAGATTTTAAAGAAGTATCAGCAAAAGCAGATTTTAGAAAGCGAACGCCGCGTGGACGGGCGCAAGCTAACCGAAACGCGTCAGATTACTGCAGAAGTTGGCGTGTTGCCGCGCACCCATGGGAGCGCGCTATTTACACGGGGAGAAACTCAAGTGTTAACTGTTGTGACTTTAGGAAGCAAGGGTGATGAGCAGTTATTAGACGGCATGGAAGATCCAGAAGAAGGTCGCGCGAAAAGATATATCCACCATTACAATATGGCAGGATTTAGCGTAGGCGAAGTCTCCCCTATTCGTGGACCTGGTCGCCGCGAAGTTGGTCACGGCGCACTCGCCGAGCGCGCAGTGGAAGTTGTCTTGCCACCGCAAGAAGATTTTCCATATACTATGCGCCTCGTGTCCGAAACCATGTCGAGCAATGGTTCAACTTCCATGGCGAGCACGTGCGGTTCAACTTTGGGTTTAATGGATGCCGGGGTGCCCATCAAAGATATTATTGGCGGCGTGGCGATGGGTCTTGTGATGGATGAAGCTAATCCAAATAATTTTAAAGTGTTAACAGATATTGCGGGTATTGAAGACTTCAATGGTCATATGGATTTCAAAGTGACTGGTAATGAAACTGGTGTAAGCGCTCTGCAATTGGATATTAAAGTGAAAGGTTTGACTGCGGAGATTTTGGCGCAAGCCTTAGAGCAAGCCAAGCCTGCTCGCTTGCATATCATTTCTAAAATGAAAGAAGCTTTGCCAGCACCTCGTCCTGATTTGTCTCCATACGCTCCTCGCATTACGAGCTTCATGATTAAGCCAGAACAGATCCGTGAAGTTATCGGCAGCGGCGGTAAAACTATTAATGGTATTATCGAACAGTGTCCTGGTGTGAAAATAGATATCGAAGATAATGGTCTGGTGATGGTGACTTCTACAGATGCTGAATCGGCTAGCCGAGCTGTGCAGATTATCAAAGACATGACTCGTGAAATTACTCCTGGCGAAGTATTTGAAGGCAAGGTTGTGCGGATCATGGACTTTGGTGCTTTTGTAGAATTGGTTCCTGGTAAAGATGGTATGGTACATGTTTCGCAACTGGCAAACTATCGAGTGGGTAAACCAGAAGATGTAGTGAAGATTGGCGATACTCTGAAAGTTCAGGTTATGGAAATTGATGAACAAGGACGCATTAACTTAACTCACAAACCATATGCGCCGCAACCAACAGCAGAACAGCTTGCTGCTGGCAGTCATGAAAGCGGCCGGGCAGGAGACAGGGGAGAACGCCGAGGTCATGGTGCGCGCAGTGGGTTTGGACGCGGCGGCGATCGTCATAGTGGCTCCGCCCGCGGTGGTCATCCATCACGCAGTCCTCGCCAAGGCGGCGCAAATAGATAATCGAACATAAATAAAGCAGCCGTAATAGGCTGTTTTATTATTGACTTTTTTCCTTTTGTGTTGTATGTTGAAGGTGCTAAAAAAACTTTGTGGGAGGTAGACAATGGGTAGTATACAAAATAAACTTTTTGCATCAGTTACACAAAAATTAGATTATCATGGAAACTGTTTTGATTTTGAACAAAAAGTTTATGATCCAAAATTGGCGGTTATAAAGGAGGATGATCTAAAAGTTCTGGATGTTGTATCTGTAATCGCGTTGTATAATCAAGCATTATTAACGCAATCGCAAAATACTGAAGTTACTTTCGCCATTCCTTTTGCGCCGCATAGTTTTGTTCAATCATATTCAAAAAGCAAAATTTTTGTGGCAAATGTCGAAGCAAATCAGGATCTGACTGTAAATACAGAGTTTACAGAAATAGATGG
>CAYVGX010000044.1:0-5757 GCA_964451015.1 uncultured Candidatus Saccharibacteria bacterium
AATTTTCGCAATTTCCGCATACGGCAATTCTTCCCATATTCTTAGAATAATTAACTCTTGGGTTGCCTCAGGTAATTGCTGTAATAAAGCCTTTACTTGTTGTTGATTAAAAAAATTTTCAACGCGCTGTTCAGTATTATCTGAAGCAGGCGCATGTTCGGCATAACTCAGATCGAGAGTAGGTTTATGCTTGCGGTAGTGATCTATTAAGGAATTATATGCAATTTTATAGAGCCATGCCTGAAAAGTTCCCTTGCTCGCATCGAATGCATGAATGTTATCTAAAGCTTTCAAAAATGTTTGACTAGTAAGATCTTCTGCTGTTTCTGCATGCTGAATACGATATAACAAAAACCGATAGATCTTATCTATATATTTATCGTAAAGAGCTATGAAATGATCAGCTTCGCCAGACTGTATCTTAGCTACTAATTCATGATCGCTCTGGTTTTCGATTGGAAAATCGATTTGTTTTTGCATAGCTGATGACCAGGAATTTTCCTTGTCTACACTCATTATATCAGGCATTACGGCATATTTTTCTTGCACTTTTGTTTGCTTTCACGTAATTATACGCCAGATATAATAAATAGTAACAAAATTAAATCTTATTGAGCAGAGAACTCTTGTATATATGAGGTTTATAAGGTTTTAAGCGTATGATCTGGGGAGAAAGCCCAACTGCAGCAAGGTCTTCTGATAAATGCTCAATATATGCACTTTGATCATAGCCCAAAGCTATAATATCTGGGTTTGCTTTCTGGATATGCGGAATATAGTCTTTTAAGCCTCCCAGTACAGCCTGGTCTACTTCTGGCAGCTGTGCAATGGCGTCTAATCGTGCCTTTTCCGGATTCTTTGGTTTTCGCTTTTTAATCCGTTCTACATTCTGGTCGCGAGCAATGGAAACCACTAAATATGTATCTGCAGCTAAACTTTTGGCTTGCTTGAAAAAATGGCGATGTCCCGGATGGATACCATCAAATGTTCCGAACACCATAACTATTTTACTCATGGATTACATCTGAAGGACTTTTCGGCCGAAATACAACCCCATACCCTTGCATAACAAAAGACTTTACGAATTGGTAATCTTCTTTTTTAAAAAATCCGAGTACCAACAGACACACACCATATATCATTGCGCCGGCAGCTATAGGTATAACAATAAAGTAATCTTTCATATAGTAAACAGCTGCGCCCATAATAGCTGTCGCGATACACGGCTGCCAGATATTCTTCAAAAATGAAAACCGAGTCACCTTGGTGCGGACAAAGTAAAAATAAAAGATACCTTGAATGGCTTCAGAGACAATGGTCATTATCGCCGCACCCATGATGCCAATTCGCGGCAATAATACTAAGTTTCCAACTATATTTATTATCACATTAACCCCAGTAATAAACGTTGCAAATTTAGTAAGCTGGGAGATTACCAATGAATTAACCACGATATATACGAAGAGTATTGCCGGCGCCCAGACCAACACCGCCAACACTTTAGCTGCAGGAACAAATTCTTCCCCAGCCAAAATTTTTATGAGCGGTACCGACAACAGCATGGCGCCGGTCGCCATAGGTAAAGCCAAGGCTGTCATTAGGCGTAAATACCTTTCTAAAGCATTGCGAACGTCTTGCAATTTATTCTGCGCCATAAGAGTAGAAAAAACCGGATACAACGAATGAGATACAACAGCAGGGAAAAATGCGATCAAGTCATAGAACTTATAAGCTGCAGTATAAAAACCGGTTTGCGTATAGCCTAAAAGCTTGGTAATCAAGACAACGTCAATGCGATTATACACCGTACTAAATCCGACTAAGACAGCAAAAGGAATAGCAGCTTTAAAAATCTTTTTTATCAAAGTCCAGTCCGTGCTTTTAATACCAGCAACAATATCCGGTTTGCCGATAAATTTCTGCACAAACCGATAATATAATACAATGGCCAAAATAGCATACAAGGCTTGCTGAGTTGTGAGCAGTACAATACTCTGCTGAAACCAGATGGTAATAAATATTATCGCTACGTTGACCAGCGAACTAATAAAGTTAAGCAGTGCTGCTTTTTTCAAATCGTAAAACGACGTAATGACAGCCAAGAAAGGGTAAATAAGTCCATGCAGTGCGGTGCCGAATCCGGCAACAACAATAGCCTTGAAGACTATAGGATCGTAATTATTAAAGTACGCAATAGATAGCAGTGCAGCATAGACAACAACCACCAAAACAATCTCTACAGCCAAAAAATTATGAAAATACATTTTGGCTTTAGAACGATCTTCAGTAATTTTTTTGATGATATACTGTTGAATTCCGAAATCTATAATCACTCCAAAAAGCGTGACATACGATAATACAAACTGAAACTGCCCGGAACGTTCCGGTCCTAAATAACGGAATAACTGTGTGTACGCCAAAAACAAAAGGATCAATGAAATGACCCGTGAAATAGACAGCCACAAAATATTTTTCGATGGACTAGACATTACCTGTATTCTAGCAAAATTAAAAGCCGCACTCTAGTGCGGCTTGAAACTATATCTTTATTTGATTGTTAAGAATTTAGTAACATCCTTGGCAGGCACTGTCTGCACATCCGTAAAACTGAGTCCACGCGCTTTAAAATCTGCTCCGGATAATGCTTTCATTTTACCGTTTTCTACAATATACACTGCTGCACTGTTATCAGCCTTAACTAAAGTGCCGTCTTTAGGCATAATCGGATCGCCTTCCTGCCATACTTTTGATTCCGAGGATTCTAAGGTAACGTCTGGAGTTATACTGCGCTGCTTGGCTACAAAAGGCGCGATATAATGCTTGCTGGCATTGCGGTAAATGTATAATTCCCCGCTGCCGGCAACTTGATAGTATGTTGAGTCTTTCGGCTCTGCAAAATTACCCGCTGGAATAGCATCAACTTCTTCATTGCCTAATATTTGAATATCTGAGAATGATTTACCATACGTTTTGAACACTAATAATGAAGGAATCGGGCGACGAATACGATTAGCGATCAAATATACAGTAGCGTCCTTTTGAGATTTAATCATGGAGCCATCAACAGGCACCAGATATCCACCTTTTGGATAAGAAGCCAACTCTTCTTCGGAAATAGTTTGAATTTTATTGCTCAAACCCCGCTGCGCAAGCACTGTACTAGAAATCATACGCAATTGACTGTTTTCAACGATATAGACCTGTGCAGATTTAGCACCTTTAAGAACAGTTCCTTCTGGAGGCAGTAAGTTATTTTGCATCGGATAATCTTGCAGTTCGGTTTCTGAAGAAGAAATTGCTGTACTAGTAGACAAACCTCGCTGTTGGATAATAGCTTCTGTCGCAGCAAAGCGCTTGTTTCCGTAAAATACATAGTAACCATTTTCGGTCTTGACTACTGTACCGTCCGCCAAGCCATAGGTACCGCCGTCTGGTAATTTATTCAGTTCTTTGGAAGTAATCGAGCCAGCTCGTTTGGTTTTTAGATTGCGTGCTTTGATGACGAAATCAGTTAGCTTGTATTTACTACCACCCTGCACAATGTAATATACTTTTCTGTACTTAAGTAGTGTACCGTCGGTATAGGTCTTACCATGAGGAGTGCTCCCAAACCAGTCGGACATGTAGCGCCAAAAATTATAATTACCGTTAAATACGTGAGGTGTGTAACGGTAGAGTGCAGCAGTTGCGGCATTTTCTATAGTTACCCTCTGTTCTGCCTGTACCCCTTCGTAACCACCTAAGGTATTTCCTAAAATAATAGTATCGCCCACTTTTGCCGGGCGTCCATTATAGTAGGGACCGCGACCACCAGGAGTGGAAAAAGATTTCATCAAAGATTTGGTCGCACCCAAATATCTATTCCCTTCGCTGTCATAATTGCCGAATAATTGAAAATAAAAACCTGTATACAACTCCCCGCACCCGCCGCTGTCAGGGCAACCAAAACCTAAAGCAATATCTAAAGCGCGTTGTAACTGTTCTGCGCTTGCATTTTGCCGGCCGGTAATCAAGCTTTGCTCTTTTTGCAAAGTTACCAAAGTAACTTGAGGGTTCAAACCGCTCGCCTGACTAGCGTCCCAGATCAGTTCTGCTGCTGTTCTACCATTACTGTTTGGATGAGGGTCATCTAAATTTTTTTTCAGATCGCTATTAGTAGGTTCTTTCAGCTTAGCTATAAAGTCACTCGATTTGTTAGCCAATACACTCCCTTTGTCTTCCAAAAATTTTTGAATACTCGCGCTACCACTCATGGCATTCTTATTCGAAAAATCAGAATCATCTATTAAGCGATCTGGATTAAAGGAAGAAGATACCGATTCGGCAGCAAAAGCATGAAGTGGTAACATACTTGCTAACAAAAATATTGCGATCAATAATTGAATTTTTGTTTTTTTCATATTAGTTATCATAGCAAACTTATTTATATTCTCAATAATTACAGACGCGAAATCTGCATTATAGTTTCTGTATAAAACAAAAAAGATTTTTTTATTGATAATTATGAGATTTATAAAATAAAGGGCTCACCGACTGGAAATTCTTTTATTTCAGAATCTGTCATATAGATTACCGGAAAAGAACTTAAACCATGCTGCAAGTAAAAATTATAATTGATAGCATGAACAGTGTTATTGCTTACCCAGTAAAGTGTTGGATTTTTAGCGCTGCGTAATAAGGTACTTTCCGGAGGCGTTAACAAGCTTCCTAATATCCAAGAATTTACTTCATTATCCGGTAAAGATACTACATCTTTAAAAGAAAATTGGTGCATAGCAAAAACTTTCCCCGTCACTGGCAAACGCAATGCATTCTTCATGTAGTAGACAGAGGGACTAGAAACCGATTTTACCAATGTCCCATCGAGAGGCTCGGCCATTGTTCCTAAAGGAAACTCATCTAGGTCACGAGCAGCAACCTGCTGGGGTAAAATTCCTGCAAATCGCTGGTTCTTCACAAAATCGCTTACAATTTGCTTACGCCCTCCGTTGATGTAATAAATAGTTGGTTGTCCGTTAATTTGAACTAGGTCCCCGTCAAAAATATTTTTTTGAGATTTATTTATACTGCTTAAAACATTAATGCGCCCGCTCCCAATAAATCCTGCGCACGGACCGCCATTACATTGTGTAGTGTTATAAGCATCAATATTGTCTGCCGTGGAAATAATAGTATCGCGAATCTGCTTGTTAGTTAGGCGAGGCGAATATGATTTGAGCAAAGCAGCTTGCGCGCTCACAAAAGGTACCGCCATGGAAGTACCGGACGCATAGGCATATGAATTTGGCGCTTCAACGCCAGTTGCGGGATCATAATTAATCAACGACAAAATCCGCTTGCCCGGGGCAGCAACATCCACACACGCTTTTCCGTAATTGGCAAAATCTGGCTTCATGTCTTTCACATCTGTCGCCGTAACACCTATTACCATATTTTTACCATTATCATTACAGATCGGAAATACCGGACGCTCATCTAAGTTACCTCCTGTCACTGCGACATCATTCCCTGCTGCTGCAACAACCACTACATTTTTATCATAAGCATAACTTATGCTGTCAGCCAAAATTTGAGTATGAGATAGCTTGAATCCGCCTAACGACAAATTAATAACATTCGCCCCATGATCTGCGGCCCACACAATGGCTTGGGAAATATTACTGGAAGTCCCGCTACCCTGGGCATTCAATGCCTTGACTGGCATTAAGGTAACATCCCAATTTGCCCCGGAAATACCTTTTTTATTATCTGTTGTTG
>CAYVGX010000045.1:0-5753 GCA_964451015.1 uncultured Candidatus Saccharibacteria bacterium
CTACCCAACCAGGGTATAAAGAAACTACCTGAGAATAAGTAAACTGGTGATATTTTACGAAAAGTATTTTAAAGTCAACTTTTTCCCGGAAGTCTCTAATTATCATACCTTCCAAAACATCCCTCACTGCATCGGGCTTTATTACGATAACTGTTAAATCCATAATTTTTATTCCTCCTTAATGAACATAGTACTATAGTTAAAAGCCAGGCTAATGTCAAGAAATAAATACTGACTATGTAATTCCTTGAATGCAGTTGCCACATCTTTTACTATGCGGCCCCAGCAAAAACCGCTTCATATCGAAGCGGTTTTTTGTTTTAACGGTTGAAATAATGATCTTATTTATTTATAAGGCTGTTTACAAATCCTCTCGTCTGATCTCCGAAATATCCAGTACCCGCGGTAAGACCAAGCGGGGTTAAAATTTTATCTTTATAAAATTCCTGAAACGATATGAGAGCCTGATAAGTCTTTGGTCCAAAAAAAGTCGTTTCCTGACCAGAAGAGCCAGCACCGCTCTGGGAAACAGTAAAATGATTTTGGTTTAAGAATTGCTGTAATCTCTGCACGTCTACGCCCACCATCCCCATCGACAAGTTACGCAAAAATGTAAACGCTTGAGAGATAAAGGTATCATTACTTGTATGTCCGTATAGACAAGAGCCATCTAATACCCACCACATACAAGAGCCTCCTGCACTATTATACTGCGAGGGATGGCTGAACGTGTCTGCCACAGAACCACTACTGCCATGCTTTTCTAAATTGTATGATAGTGCAAACGAATTAACCATTGGTGAATAAGCTGGGTTATTTGTCATTAAAGTTAATTCGATTTCTAAGTATTGACTGGAGTTAATAGTAGACAACCCTACAGCCCCTTCTGTACTACCCTCTGCACTTTGTGTAAAAGAATCACTCCAAGCAGAGTAATCAATTCCATTATCCGAAGTTCTTACTCGAAATCCCACCGATGTACCTGCCGGTAAACTTGCTGAAACCCACGACAAGTGGTCCCAGGTTGCTACGCCGCCAGCATTTATAATTAATCCAGTAAGCGAACCAGTACTCATATAAGAAGAGTCAATAAGTAGATCAGATCCTTCAATAGGTGTATTCCTACCTAACTGAAAAAAATCATCATTCCCCCAAGCGTACAATCTGCCGTCATTTTTCAAAACTAAAATATGCCCCGCACCACCAGTATCGCTATTAGTAAATACTGTTGTCCAATCGGTATCTGTTCCAACCTGAATGGGAGACGTATGAGGATCTCCATCAATAGTCCCATTGCCGAGCTGTCCACTTAAATTAGCGCCCCATGCCCACAGCGTACCATCTAGTTTACTCGCTACAGTATGAAAATTCCCAGCTGCCACACTTGTCCAATTAGTATCTGTACCCACCTGGACAGGAGCCGCCTGGTCCACAGTATCTCCCCGGCCAAGTTCCCCATACCAATTAATGCCCCATGCCCACAGCGTATGATCATCTTTGATAGCAAATCCAGATGAAGAAGCCATAGATACTAAAATCCAATTACTATCCGTTCCTACCTGTGTTGGAACACTCCGATCTGGACCTGCAGGTAAACCTAACCGATTAAAAGCTGCAGAACCCCATGTCCATAAAGTTCCATCATTTTTAACAGCGCCTGCACTGTAATAGGTTGCACTCACCTGTGCCCAGTTTGAATCAGAACCAATTTGCGTAAATTGATCTCTATTTGTCCCATCCCCAAGACCAAGTTGTTTATAACCATTCCACCCAGTACTCCATAATGTACCATCTGTCTTGAGACACATGGAAAACCCTCCCCCTACTGTACACTGTTGCCAGTTTGTATCTGTCCCGACTTGTGTAGGTACGTTTCTATTTGCACTATCCGATAATCCTAATTCACCATTCCCATTACTACCCCACGCCCACAATGTACCATCCGTTTTAATAGCTAAAGTTACGTCGCTAACAAAAAAGTAATCTGCGCTCCCTACGGCAACCGAAACCCAATTAGTGTCAGTACCAACTTGTGTTGGAACATCACGATTCACTTCATCACCAACACCTAGTTGTCCATAATCATTACTACCCCACGCCCACAATGTACCATCGGTCTTTATAGCAACACTATAAGTCCTGCCGACCGCCGCTGCTTGCCAAGCAGCAGAACCAGTTACCTGACCCGGAATCGTGGCATCATAAGGCAATACGCGAAAATCAGCACCCCAACTATACACAGACCCATCTGCTTTAATAGCTACACTAAAGTAATTTCCGGCATACGCGCTTTGCCAATCTGTATCTGTGCCGACTTGGTCAAATTCAAGTGTATTGTCTATGCCCTCTATACCCAGTTCACCATGAGCATTGGACCCTGTCGCCCATAGAGTACCATCGGTTTTAATAGCTAACGAATGAGCATTTGCAGAAGCAACACTTTGCCAATCTGTATCTGTACCTACCTGAGTAGGCACCAGGTGTTCTGCGGTATCACCTAATCCCAGCTGTCCGTCCACATTATATCCCCACGCCCACAGAGTGCCGTCAGTTTTAATAGCAAATGACGCATCAGTAAAATTAGGCATACCAGATGTCAATGACTGCCAATCGGTATCTACACCTATCTGCGTTGGAACATCACGGCTATCATAATCCCCCAACCCTAACTCTCCTGAGCCATTATATCCCCAGCCCCATAGTGTGCCGTTATTTTTAATAGCCAGTACATATGTGTCCATGCTGGCGATTTTATTCCAATCTGTATCTGTACCCACCTGTGTGGGAGTATCGGTATCACCAGCGTCACCACGACCCAGTCCAACATAATCATTACTACCCCATGTCCAAACTGTACCATTAGTTTTCAATCCCACGCTGGCATAATAACTCGACGCGACATCGTGCCAATCTGTATCTGTGCCGACCTGTGTGGGAGTGGTGTAGTAGGTATCATCTGCGCTAAGTCCTAATTGTCCTGCAAGATTATATCCCCATGCCCATAGAGTACCATCAGTTTTAATAGCAAAAGACCCATAAACAGCAGTGGCAACGTTTTGCCAATCTGTATCTGTACCTACCTGTGTGGGTGAATTATTATTATCATAACCACCTAAACCAAGCTGACCAGAATCATTATTTCCCCATGCCCATAGAGTACCGTCAGAATGAACAGCTAAAATATGATCAGACCCAACCGCAACATCAATAAATCCATCACCTGCCAACGCAACAGTACCGCCTGTAATACTTACTCCATCTAGGGTGGTACTAACCCCTAATTGATTATCATCACTGGTACCAGGGATACCATCTGGACCGAGTACTGCATTTCTTTTAAAATCTACTGTAGAAGAGTATGTTACAGAATCCGATGCAGACGCAAAAGGAGAAAAATTAAAAACTGTAGCTAAAATAAGTAGTCCTAAGGCAAAAGAAATATATTTCTGATAGCGAGAAAAAAATGATCGCTTATACACTGCAATCACCTTCTCTCTATATATAACTGTATATGATTTAATGACTGGACCGTCTAACATTCATACATGCTTAACATTATTGATTTAATTATACCACGTCAAAATCCTACTTAGATATAATATTATTTTATTTATTTTATGAATTTAAATTAAAAAAGAGAGCGAATAAAAAACAATAATAGTTTTTTATTCGCTCTACCTATACCATTGCTACCACACAACTTTCGCGCCGCCACCTGAGATAATATCCGGCTTTCTGCCATCTGTTACTGTGGTTATGGGAGCATACAATTCTGTAGTTGCAAATAGGGTCAAATGAGAAGAAATTTTTCGTCTGATCTCAAAGCCTGTCTTCACAAGCATCGCTTTGTTTAATCCTAATGCTCCATTGTCGAATAACAATGCAGCTATAGGCTTAAACTCCCAGTGTGCTTTTTTAATAGATCCCTCTATCCCTGTTTCCGTTAATAAACCACTTTTTGGTTTAATGCCGTTAACAGGTATAAAATACCTCGCTGTCACATAAGGTTTCAGTGCAAACGCCGGGGCAATCTTCCACTGCCTGTTTACATTCCCATATAAGACAATTACATCTCCCGCAGATTTTTGCAAAGGAACATTAGCAATATATGTGCCTCGAAAGTCGAGAACCATATTCCTTCCAGCGAACTCTTTACCGAAACTTATGGTTGCAAAATTTGCCGGACTGCCCGAAGGAAATTTTTTTCCAATCACCGCAGTCTGAGCAAAAGTGGCATATAAGCCATGAGGCAAATTAAACTTAATAGAAGTAACGCTTGCTGCTCTTGGTTCTATCATTTTTCCGCTTGGGGAAATAACAGAAGACACAACAGATTGCGTAAAGGTATATGTCACCTTCTGAGACACCACCGCTTGAGACGGAGTGGGAGCAGGTGTGGGAGAAGAAGCTACGAGAATACGATTATCTAACTCTTCTTTTTTACCTTCTTCTATTAAGGCATACTCGGTTTTCTGAGGACGCGTTGGTTTTTGTGCCACCACACTGATTACCGCCAATGAACATTGCATTATAACAAAGCTCATCACTGTAACGACGCGCTTCATAGCTACCTGCATTAACTCTTTAGAGTCGCCTCGAGGAAATCTGGGTAATACTGCTATCCAAAATAAATTATCAAATAACACATTACCAGAAGCAAATCTTCCCCACAAAATTTCTTTCCACGTATTTTGTAGCATCCGTAAAGTAGTCACAAAATAAATATTGAAAATAAACCCTGCGAGTAGATACCAGAATAGCACTAACCCGGCAATCGGAAATACATATTTGTAAATCCATTCTGTCCAGGTTAATTTTTTAGTAACAACCTTACTATAATCAAAACGCGTATAAGAATCCCGGCTACGTTCTTTTGATAACTCTTCCGTAGTCCATCTATTCTGATACTGATTTCTATAAGCAACAATTGTTTCTTGCATCTTATCGGGATAGACATACAAGTTATACGGTTCATAGCTTCCAAACGGTCCTGCATAACCAGCTTCAGCAGTCAATTCTCGATACTTTTTCTGAATGATGAGCTTTATGTTATTCATAGACACTTCTTCATCTACAAACATTGCAATATTCTTTGGTTCTTCATAACCACTGTGCTGCTTATCAATCATTTTGTCTGCTATTGCCAAAACGGTTTTAAAAGAAGTGTTATCGTAGCTCGGTATCTGAGCTAATCTCGATTCTGCTTCTTTTACAGAATCTTGGCTAAATATGCCAATCATATTTTGCATGATGGGATATGTAGCGACACACATCAGAACCACAGAAATAAAGAATGCGGCACAGCGCCACATTTCGCCTCGTTTTTTCATACTTTCACTCCTATCGAATTTGATTTACTTATCCTACGATCTAAAATCGTTTTATAAGTCCTTTAAAATAACATATTTTAAGGGTTTAGTCAAAAGCCATACTGTGTTACACTATGTATATGAATATACAAAACAGTAGCAACAGTTTCGATCAGTTAGGTATTGCGCCCAAGCTTTTGGAAATTTTAGCCAAACATAAATTTGTTTCTCCTACCCCTATCCAGCAACAATCGATCCCTGCCGCGTTGTCGGGCAAAGATCTGATGGGTATCGCACAAACCGGAACCGGCAAGACACTTGCATTCGGATTGCCAATGATTCAACGTCTCGCGCAAAGCGGTGGCAAAAGTCGCGGATTAGTTATATTGCCTACCCGCGAATTAGCATTGCAGGTTAATCAGTCGCTCACCAAAGTCGGTGGAT
>CAYVGX010000046.1:0-5641 GCA_964451015.1 uncultured Candidatus Saccharibacteria bacterium
TATCTCTCTCACGACTCTGTGGGTGAAGCAAAGATTTTACCCGGAGACACGAAAGTCCGCATCAGCTTTGATAAGCCTTATCAGTATCAACCGATCGTGACCGCTACTCCTAATAGCCGTGTAGGTAGTGAATACTGGATCGATGAAAAAGACAGCTCTGGCTTTACCATCTTTATCGATCAGGAATCGAATGATGTGATTTACTTCAACTGGCATGCCTTTGCGTCGGAAGGAGCCAAGCTGACAGTGTCTGATGGTACAACAGAAGATATTATACTGGCGGTGCCGCAGCCTGCTGTTGCTGGAGATAGCACTGCCGATCCTTCCGCTTCCAATGCACCAACTGGTGATGGTTCGCAGTCGCCGGCAGTAGAACCGCCTAATTCCGGTGCAGACAATTCTCAAACTACGGAGCAGTCTACATCTCCCGCTGATCCGCCGGTAAGCGATGCTGGTACAAGTCCTACGACGAACTAAACTAAATAGCACCATTCTGGTGCTTTTTAGTTTTTTCTGCTACATTTTAAGTACTATTGTAATATTTCCTAGATAATACCGTCTTATTATTTAGAATATTAATTATTTGCTTCGCTATGTACTTAAGCTGGCAAAAATTGCATATTAACCTATCTCATAATGCGCTAACGCATTATTGCTTTTTACTGTGTTAAACATTAACAGATACGTTGTATCACTAACTCGGTAAAAGCCGAGATTTTATTTTTAAGGAGATTAAAAGTTTTATGAACACATTAACAAAGGAGACTCTGAAGCTGTTTTGGCAGCACGTCGCAAAATACCCTTGGAAGCTGACTATTGTAGTGGTAGGTGCAACACTTACGATCGTGCCAGATATGATCCGTCCGTTCTTGTTGAAAGATTTTTTCAATACGCTCGCGTTGGGTACTGGTTACGCTCATAAGGTATTGTCTATTATTACCTGGATGGTAATTTTGAGCATACTGCACCAGGCTATTTGGCGAATTGTCGGTTATACGAACAACCGTTTCCAGGCACGTGTTATGGCAGACTTATTGAACACGGGTTACAGTTACCTGCAAAAGCATTCCACGAGTTTTTTCGACAACAGCTTTATAGGCAGTATTGTCACAAAGACGCGCAGGTTATCGCGATCATTCGAAATGTTTTCCGATAACATTATTTACAGCCTCGGTAGAGTTGCACTGCGCATTGTCGTGATCGCCTCTATTTTGCTCTGGTATAAACCGCTGATTGGAGTAATGATGCTTGCCTGGGTGGTAATCTATGTAGGGTTCTCATTTTGGTTCGCCAAATACAAGCTTCCTTACGACACGGCAAAGGTTCAACAAGACACCAAAACCACTGCTCATTTGGCAGATACATTAACCAATCATCAGAACGTAAAATTATTCGCTTCGTATGAACGCGAAGTAAAGTCATTTACTTCCATCACCGACCTTCTCTTTTTGTATCGCAAAAAGAGTTGGGATCTCGGGCAGTTGCAAGAACTATTCCAGTCTATCGTCATGGCTGCATTGGAAGCTGCGATTCTGTATTATGCCTACTATAATTGGGTTCGGGGAGAATTCAGTTTAGGGGACTTTGCTTTCTTGCAGGCATATATTATCGACTTGTTCAGTCATATGTGGGACTTCGGTCGTTATATTAGAAATACTTACGAGTCTATTGCTGATGCGAATGAAATGACCGAAATGCTGATTAAGCCTCATGATATTGTCGACGCACCGGGCGCTAAAAAACTTAAAGTGTCCAAGGGTTCGATTGAATTCAATGATGTCTACTTCGCCTATCCGTCTGGTAAGCAAGTGCTCAATGATTTCAATTTGACCATTACTGGCGGGGAACGCGTTGCGCTTGTTGGTCAATCCGGCGGCGGCAAGTCTACTATCGTGAAAACTCTATTCCGTTTTGTGGATTTAACCGGCGGCGCGATTAGTATCGACGGACAAGACATCGCTAAGGTCACCCAGGATAGCCTGCGTTCGCAAATTTCTTTGGTGCCTCAAGAGCCGCTTCTATTCCATCGCTCGTTATTGGAAAATATCCGTTATGGAAAACCAACTGCGACAGAAAAAGAAGTTATCACTGCTTCCAAAGCAGCTCACTGCCATGAATTTATTTCTCACTTCGAACATGGCTATGATACTCTCGTGGGCGAACGGGGAGTGAAGTTGTCTGGTGGCGAGCGTCAGCGCGTTGCCATTGCCCGAGCTATCTTGCGCAATGCGCCTATTTTGGTGCTCGACGAAGCGACTTCTAGTTTGGATTCCGAGTCTGAAAGTCTTATTCAAGACGCGCTGAAAACTTTAATGAAAGGCAAAACTACTATCGTGATTGCTCATAGGTTGTCTACTATTCGCGAAATGGATCGCATTATTGTGATCGATGGCGGCAAGATTATCGAACAGGGCAGGCACGAAGAGTTGGTGAAAGCGCAGCAAGGTATTTACCAAAAGCTCTGGAATATCCAGGTAGGCGGTTTCTCAGCCAAAGCATAAAAATAAAAAGCACCGAGATTATCTCGGTGCTTCTTTTTTGTTATAGTATAAGGGTCAGTAATATATTTTTTTATGTTAACAGCTAGTGGTTCTATAATAATAGACAGACCTTTAAAAGAGATATGGGATTTTGTTACTACTCCCGGTGTTCGTCGTTCATGGGTCGATGAACAGGGGTCATATCTATTGTCCGACTGGAAACCTGGAAGCAAAATCGTTTATAAATATAGCAACGGGGAAGATAATTATCGCGGGCATGTAGAGCGTGTCGAACCATATAAGTATATTTTATTCTATATTCACGATGCGTACGCAGAGGATCAGTATAATAAAGATCCTGAGTACGGTATTGATTGGGTGGACGAAGAATGGGAGTTATCGTTCGAAGAGGTTGATCCTAGGCGCACTAAACTTACTTTATATATTGGCGATTACGATGCAGAACATACAACTGATGATGCTCATGATCATGAACAAGTAGTTGCAATATATGAACAACAAATGAACGAAGGTATTCCGAGTTCATTACAAAGATTAAAGAAGATGATTGATGATAAAAAATAACACCCGTAGCGCGGGTGTTTTAATTGTGAAAGTGAGGTGGATTTTTGTTCACCCAATTTGATATAATGGAAATATGATAGATCAGAAAAACTTTACGATCGTGGATGTAGAAACTACGGGCGGCAGTCCTTATTTTAGTCGCATCATCGAGATTGGTCTGCTCCGTGTGGAGAAAGGTGAAGTTGTAGAAGAATTTCAGACACTGCTTAACCCTGGCAAGCCAATCCCAGAATTTATTACGAAGATGACTGGTATAGACGATAACGCTGTGAGTATGGCTCCATTATTCGAAGATGTCGCCGACGATCTACTCTATAAATTTGAAGATGCGATTTTTGTTGCGCACAACGTGATGTTCGATTATGGTTTTATTAAAGAAGAGTTTCGCCGCTTAGGTTATGGCTTTAGTGCCGACCGTCTATGTACGGTAAAGCTATCGCGCGCATTGTTTAAAGAATATAAGCGTCATAACTTGAGCGAGCTTATAGAACGGTACGGTTTTGCATGTGATAATCGCCACCGTGCATTCGATGATGCTAAGGTGTTGTGGGACTTCATGCAGATGATTCAGGCTTCTGTCCCCCCGGCGCAACTGGAGAAAACGATGCAGCAGTTAGTATCGAAAACCAGAAATAAACCCAAAAAGGCTTTATCAGAAATTGTGTACGAGAACGATGCTGGTGAAATTATTGAAATATAATGTCCAAACAAGCTATTACTCATTTTAAAAAACAAGATCCGGTTCTGTATGCCTTTGCTCAGCGCTATGGGCCTATAGAGATGACAAAAAACAAGCGCAGTCATTTTGAGGCTTTAGTGGAAGCGGTTGTTTCCCAGCAGCTTTCCGTAAAAGCCTCTGACACTATTTTCAAACGGTTTGTCGCTCTGTTTCCTGGTAAAAAATTTCCAACTGCGGAAATGATCTTAGAGATTACCCCAGAAACAATGCGCAGCGTAGGTATCTCTTATTCCAAAGCAAAGTATATTTTAGATTTGGCGCAGAAAGTTCATACTAAAGATTTAAAACTCTCACGGCTTGGTAAGCTTGGCAATGAAGAAGTTATAGGAGAATTAACAAAGGTAAAGGGTATCGGGCGCTGGACTGCAGAAATGTTTTTGATGTTTTCCTTGTGCCGCGAAGATGTATTCAGTTTGGGAGACTTGGGATTAAAGAACGCGATTAAAAATTTGTATAAACTAAAAGCGCATCCTACAGAAAAGCATATGCAAAAGCTACTCAAACAATGGTCGCCATATAAAACTTACGCCGCGCGCTATCTTTGGAAAAGCTTGGATAATGAACCGGTAAAATAAAAACAATAAAAATATTTTACAATCTTTATTGTTTAGTTTAAAAATGAGCATCCGCTTTAATGAACAGATTCACTGACTTCAATAATGTGGTGTGCTACCTCACCAGTAAATACTCCCGTTCCGGCTTTTGTTAAATAGAACGAAAACTTATTATTTGAGAATTTGCTCAAAGCTAAGTTAAAGCTTAAATTTATGAACCCATCTACTTCGAGCATTAGGGTTTTGATAGTATCAGATTCAATAGTGATAGGTCCACTAATTGTATTTTCATCAAAGCAGTCAATGCTTTTGTAATAGTTAAAACTTTCCTCGCTATGAACGATAATTCCAGGAGGTCTAATTCCTTGGGAAACACAGTGCATTTTTATCTCTTCCCAATCGATTGAATTGCTTTCTTTCAGTAACTCCTCGATGAGCTTTCTAATTTCGATAGGCATTGTTATAGCAAATTGATACATAATTTCTCCTTTTTCTGATGTAATTTCTAACAATCAAATATACCCCAAGTTTCACTGTTGGTCAATGGCGTATTTTTGAGAAAATTTCTGTAAAAACCCTTGACAAGCTCTTAAAAACCAACTAATATAGTAGAGGATTTATTAAGATCCATTAACAAGGAGACTTTAAAAGCACAACACTCTCAATTCCACTCAGATGTATCCTTCTGCTACTGGTAGAACGGAGATTATCTAAGGCCCAGCCTTGAAGCTGGGGAATCGAGCACTTCAAAGGAAACTTTGAGTGTTTTTTATACTCCCAAATGACAATAGATTTATTCCGACCTCCGGGGTAAAAATGATGCTAGAGCCTTAGTATTCAATCAAAGCTAGTATCATTAGAATGAAGTGAGTCGCCTGTCCTTTGACAACTGCATAGTGATTGAAATGTTGTACAAAACTATGACATACATTTATGTGTGTTTGTAGAATAAAAATTCTTCGGGATTTTTAAAATAATTTGTCGCCTATACAACTAAGTTTAACTTAGTAAGTGAGCGTCTGGCTTTGCCAGCGCGAACATAGAACGGACAGGTTTACCTGATCCGCATCTAAATATAAGAGAAGTGGTCCTTCGGGACTGCGATTACCTTTGTATGGGAAATTGATTACGTCAAGTTTTTTGAGTTCAATAATACTTCGAGCGTTGATAGTTCGCTTATAAAAATAACTATCGCCAGTTCTCATGAGCACGTATCTCACGGTAGAGATTTGTGTGAGGACAAACTTTCTTTTCAATAAGAATTTT
This sequence comes from uncultured Candidatus Saccharibacteria bacterium, assembly GCA_964451015.1. Lineage (GTDB taxonomy): Bacteria > Patescibacteriota > Doudnabacteria > UBA920 > UBA920 > UBA920. The sequence continues at coordinate 5,625 of CAYVGX010000046.1, forward strand.
ATTTTGAAGAGTTTGAT
>CAYVGX010000047.1:0-5606 GCA_964451015.1 uncultured Candidatus Saccharibacteria bacterium
GATCAGGGAATCCTGCCGGATTATAAATAGTAGAAACAGTGCGATCATTTTTTACGATTTCGTACACAACGCTTGGCGCAGTCAGAACTAAATCCAGATTGTATTCTCTGGTCAATCGTTCTTGCACAATATCCATATGGAGTAATCCTAAGAACCCGGTACGGAACCCAAAGCCAATGCTTGGAATATTCTCCGGCTCAAAAGTCAGGGCCGCATCATTCAGTTTCAGTTTTTCCATAGCATCACGCAGTAAAGGGTAATCGTCTCCTGAGACTGGAAAAATACTAGCATAGACCATGGGGGAAACTTTTTTATAACCTGGCAATGCTTCGCTTGCCTGCTCTGCTGTATAGGTAATAGTGTCTCCTACGCTGGCTTTGCTTACTTCACGGAGTCCTGTCACGATATAACCTACACTTCCCGCAGAAATGCTTGCAGCTTTAGACATTTGAGGTTTGAAGAATCCTAGCTCTAATGTCTCGGCAATAGTATTACTGCCCATCATGGTAATTTTTTTGCGAGGCAATAATTCGCCGTTGACTACTTTAACGTAGCAGATAACCCCGCGGTGCGGGTCATAGCTGGAATCGAAAATCAATGCTTGCAGTGGCTTGTTACTGTCTGCCTTAGGTGCTTCGATGCGTTCGATGACGGCTTGTAGGATCGACTCCACGCCTTCCCCTGTTTTCCCTGATGCGTAGATAAATTCTTCATCCTTGAAACCAAATACAGCTTTCATTTCCTCGGCAACTTTTTGGCGGTCGCTGTTAGGCAAATCAATTTTATTGATGACTGGTATAAGAGTTAAATTGTGTTCCATGGCCAGATATGCATTGGCAAGAGTTTGTGCTTCTATACCTTGAGTGGAGTCCACTACTAAAATAGCGCCTTCGCAGGCGGCTAAGCTTCGGGAAACTTCATAACTGAAATCAACATGCCCAGGAGTGTCGATTAAGTTGATTGTATATGCGGTGTCCTTGTATACGTACTGCATTTGCACAGGCTGCAGCTTGATGGTAATGCCCCGCTCTCGCTCTAGGTCCATCTGGTCGAGTAATTGGTCCTTCATTTCTCGTTCTGTAACCGTATGTGTCACTTCCAGTAAGCGGTCTGCTAAGGTGGATTTATCGTGGTCGATATGTGCAATAATGCAGAAATTTCTAATTGTATGTAAGCTAGTCATTGTGCTTATTTTAGCAAGAACAGCACATTCTCTCAATAGTTAACTGATATTGCTTACATTGAAGAATTGCCCCATTTTACTCAGGCTATTTTTGATCTGCACAGCGTCTGGAATGCCCATTTTAGCTGTGGTAAGTAAATATACTAACCCTGAAATAAGCAACGAGAAGACGAGCTGGATAAGGATCCCAATAACAGTGTGAGTATCGACAATATTATCTATTACATAAAGAGAGCCGTAACAAGAAACAGCAGTAAGTAAACATGCAAGCGCAATTTTCACTAAGTTTCCCAAAATGTAGTAATCTTTTTGCAGCAGATGTGCTGCATTAGTGCGATCGATGAGTTCTTTACCAATTGCCTTATGCAATACACTGAACAGGAGAAGCAATTGTAGTCCAGCAGCAATCAAAAAACCAAATGCTATACCGATAATGCCAAGACTGAAGGATAGATAATAGGATAAGACAGCATTGATGACCATAGCTGCTAAGCCGATAATAACAGGGGTTTTGGTATCCTGCCTTGCATAAAATGCTCGGGAAACTAAAGGAATCAAACTTTGTGCAACTAAGCTAAAGCTTAAAATTCCCAATGCATCAAAAGTGGTTACAGTGCAGGTCCAGTCGCATTTGCCATAACCGATTAATAGTCGCACTAAATATGCGCGTAATAGAAGCAAGAGTGCTGCTGCAGGCATAATGAAATATAAAATACGCACAAAGGCTTTGTTGAATGTGTTTACGAACGATTCGATTTCCTTTTTCGCGTAATGCTCTGACAACAATGGGAATACTGCCAGCGTGGTCGACAGGGCGAAAATACCAAGTGGTACTGCTTGAATATTATTAGCGAAATTAAACGCAGAGATAGTCCCTGTGGTCAGTGCTGATCCCACTACAGAAACAATGATAAGATTGACATACGAAATATCTAAGCCGAGTACCCTGGGAATAAATAAAGTAAAAATTTTTCTGATCCCTTTATGTTTCCAGTTAAAGCTGGGTCTCCACGAAAATCCTAGTGCTATAAGTTGTGGTAATTGAATCATGCCGTGCAGTAGAGCTCCTAAAATGACACCCCATGCAATACCTGAAAGCCCCATCATCGGATACAGCCATACAATACCTACGATTATTCCCGCATTATAGAACAATGGGGCCATATTTACCCAGATAAATTTTTTAAGACTGAGCAGGCTACTGGAAAATACGTTAGAAATAGTAAAGAGAATTGGTGATAATAAGAAAATTTTGGTGAGTACTGCTGTTGCTGCGACTTGGTCAGAAGTAAATCCAGGCGCCAAAATATTAGTGAGAGGTGTGGTAAAAAAATAAATGCCAGCACATATGATCGCAATGACTAAGACGGCGGAGTTGAGTACGCCGCTTGCTATTTTCCATGCTTCTTTTTTGTCTTTCAGGTAGTAACTGGTGAAAACAGGAATAAATGCCGCACTGAGTGTCCCAAGGATTAACAGATTGTAAATCAAATCCGGAATACGGAAGGCGGTAAAATAAATATCAGTTTCACTGCTAATACCTAGTTGTCTGGCAAGTAATAAATCGCGTAAAAATCCTAATACGCGAGAAATTAAAGTAAGCGCTGCGATAATGAAGGTAGCAGTTCCTAAATGGAAATCCTTTTCTAATTTATTGAAGAGTTTGAAATAGCGAGACATTATTCTTTCTTTAATACTAACCCCAGAAGTTGATCTTGATTTACAGATTGGTCATAAGTAAAGGTGAAGCCATCCCTATGAGAGGTTATTCCCTTTGAGGAAATATTTTCCCAGACCACAGTGCGCTCGGTTGTTTCTACCGTGTGTGAAAATTGAAATGGCAACATCCCGGACTGTTTTTGTAGAAGCAAACTATAATGGCTAGTTGTACCTCGTATCTGAAACGGCAATTGGTATGTAATGGTAACAGTGGTAGTTACTCCGGCTGGTACTTCTATCCATCCAGCAAAGTAGTCTTTTCCCGCTTCCGTGCCGCTATATAAATGGCGATCTGTGTCGTAATGCAAGCTATTCTGCCAATTGCTTATAATAGAGTTCGTGGTTTGATTGGTAGGTTTTTCGTTACTTTCTGGGCCCGTAGTAAACCCTTCTGCTGCTAATACTTTGCTGTTTTGTGGGACTAAGAATCTAACCCAGCTTTTGTTTGTTAACGCTGTATTTGTAGGTAATGGATTTTCAACGGTATATTTAAGTTGATTTATTATAGAGCCTTGCTCATCTATCGTAGTGGTAAGTTTGACTTGCCTATTAAGAAAGCGATCGGTTTTGGTCCCACTTAAATTATTGCTCACGATGTGCAAGTAATCGCTATCGGTAGTAGCAACACCACCCGCCCAATTAAAGGCTTTTAGTTTGCTTTGGAGGTCTGGATCCTTACTGTACAGTATCATGTCTTTTTGAACAAAACTTTTTTGTAAAACAGCAAGAATAGCTATGGGGTTATTGGTAAATAGCTGGTTGAGCTTTTGTAAAAGTGCAGGGTATAAATCGGCAAGCATCTGCTTGGGCTGATTGAGGTTCTTGTCATATTTCACAGATGTTGTGGTTTGAACTGTTTCGATGAAATTCTCACTACTGAGTGTAACTTTGTATGTGGGAAGTGTTATAGGTCCGGTAAGTGTGAGTAATTCTATAAACAGCTCTGGGTTAATAGACATAATTAAATCCGGAGTTTCTCCACCTTCCTTTTCATACATGACGCTCATGATTTTTGCAGATTCTGCAAAATCTGCCATCCAATTGCTATCGCGAAGGAATAACCTATTATTTACAGCTATCATAGGCTCTGGTACTTTAACCTGCTCAAGAAGCTGACCGTCTAAATCATAAACACTTCGTATGTCTAAATGCTTAATTGAACCTGCAGAAAAATTTCCTTGCGCAATGGTACCAATGAATCCTCCCGTTGAGCGTAACTCATTATTGTTTTGCAAAACAATCAAAAACTTTTTATCCTGCATGAGAATACTGTCAGCAATGTCTACTACTGCGCTCAGTTGAGTCATTTGTTTGCTGAGGTCTGCTACGAAAGATTGGCTGTCTTTTAGGATTATTTGATACTCTGCAGGAAGAATATCGGCATTGAGTTCGGCAAGTAGTTCATTAGCCTGCGATAACTTCTCAGCTATGCCATGCGTTGAAGTTAGCAGCAAGGCAAAATCATTTTGAGCAGATGGACCTAACCCTTCAGGGCTAATGTGCATATTACTTACGTGCTCTAGAATTTGACTGCCTAAAATACCCGATTCTGTAAGGAGGGTCGCAGCTGTAAGAACATGTTCAGAATTATATTGGTCTGGCGTTGCTTTAATGAGTGACCGTAGGGCAATACTTGAACTATCTAAATCTTGCTGCGCTGTTTGTAAATTAGCCAGAATATTGCCAAAATTCGCTGCTGCTAATTGGTAATCTTTATTTTTTATTGCGCTTTGTGCTGATTCTGCATTGGTAATAAGATCATCTTTTATACCTAAGACTTTTCCTGATAGCTGCTGGCCCTCAGACGCAACTTTTAACAATGCCAAAGGTGTAGCTGCAATGATTAATAGCAATAAGAATGCTATTAAAGATTTCATGCTCACTTGCTTCGGTATTCTTATTTTTAATAAGTATTTGGGGAAAGTTAATACAGAAAGAATGAATAACCCACAGTAATAGCTGAGTGAGGTAAGAGCTTTCGGCAATAAAAACAAGCATTTTATTAGAAATGCTTTTTTAGTCTGAGGGATGGAAACTTTCTCATCCATGCCATGATGTAAAACCAGTTTGATATTTTTTTTCATGAATATTCGATCAGGACGCAACCGGAGTCGCGCGACTCTGCTTGGCAATATTTAGTAGTATACCAATCGCGGCTAAGTTGATTATCATGCTACTACTCCCGTAGCTGAATAATGGCAATGGGATACCTGTGAGTGGAATTAGTCCGGTAATGGCGCCTATATTGATAATAATACTGACCGCAAATAAACCAGTTATACCGCTTGCTAATATTTTACCAAAACTGTCTGGAGCCTTCAGGCTGATTTGCAAACCTCTCATAATAAAGAGAGAAAATATGATCAGAATAACCAGTATGCGGATAAAACCTAGCTCTTCAGCCATAACTGCAAAAATAGAGTCATTTATAGCTTCTGGCAAGTAAAAATGCTTTTGGCGAGATAAGCCATAGCCATAGCCAAATAATCCTCCACTCCCAATGGCGATTAAGGCTTGATTGATTTGATAACTTATCCCTAGTGGGTCATGGTCTGGATTTAAAAAAGCTGTGATGCGCTGCAATCGGTATGGTTCTAAAATAATGATGCCGATCACGGCAATAATGCCAGATCCTAATATACCCAATATATATCGCAGCCTAACCCCGCCAATATAAAACATAATCAAAGCAGTACTGGTCACA
>CAYVGX010000048.1:0-5522 GCA_964451015.1 uncultured Candidatus Saccharibacteria bacterium
TCTGGTTGACAAAATATCGTTATTTACTTATAATAAATAAGCTTCGTTATAGAAGTAATTTAAATATCTTGGAGGATTAAAAATTGAAAAAAATTAAAATCGAAGAAGGTGCTAAGTTCATGTTTCCTAAAACATTTTGCTTAACAAATGCTGGGCTGTTAATAGACAGAGAAAACATTCCCGCTATTAAAGCACCGGATTATCTCTTTTTTGCAGAAGAAACTGGCGGTGAAATAATTGAAGTTCATAAGGACAAATTGGTTTTAGAATTAATTGTCCCGAGAATCTACTTGAAACACGTTGGATTTTCAAATGAGCTTACTTCAGGTTTCTATGAAGCGGACTTCTCTCAGTCGAAATATACTTTTTATCACGCTCACGGCAGTGCCGCGAGCTATAGGGCGACTGGAGGATTCATGCCTTTGCAAATTATTCTTCGCAGAGAATCGTGGTTTGAACAACATTTGATTTCGTGGATTGATTTCGCGGACACAAAAGGCTGGAAAACAAATTGAACACAATGTTCGCCGGCAATCACAAACTACACCGGAACAGAACCTATAATGGTTCAGCAAGCAGTTAATTAACAATCAACCATCTTCTTATTTGGGAAGGCAGGAATAAACCCCTGCCTTTTTGTTTTGCCTAAATAAGTAAAACCGGTTAGTATACATATAGACAATTAATATTCAATTTTATGTACGATGAATACGAATTAGAAGACTTTGACTTGCCTCCAAAAGTTGGCCAGACAGCGCCAGTATTTGAAGACTTGCAAAGCTATCATAAAGGAGAATTTCATAAAGTTTCCTTAGAAGATTATAAAGGCAAATGGCTGGTATTATTTTTCTATCCTCGTGATTTTACCTTTATCTGCCCGACTGAGATCCAAGAGTTCGGCAACCTATACCCAGAATTTCTAAAACTGAACTGCGAAGTTTTAGGAGCAAGCACTGATAGTGAGTTCGCGCACAAGGCATGGTATGAAACTGATGACCGCTTAAAACACGTGGAATACCCTATCATTGCTGATACAACACAAGAGCTTGCTGAAATGTATGACGTGCTGGATGAAGATGGCTCTAGCCAGCGCGGAACTTTTGTGATTGATCCAGACGGCATTCTGCGCTTCATGCTCGTATCCGGCGACTCGGTTGGCCGCAATATCAAAGAAACCTTGCGCGTTGTGGAAGCAGCCCAAACCGGGGAACGATGCCCTGCTAACTGGAGTAAGGGTGAAGACACCTTAGGCAAAGCTTAAGTTCTACAATACAAACAGAGAGGTAATTCTCGCTAGTCCTCGGATTTGTTCTGCGGAATTCGCTCGAATCAACCTCTCTGTTTTCATTTATCATCGCTATGGCCTGACCAATAGCGGAAAGGAATACAATGAATTTAGAAGCTAAACAATTTGATTCTATCAATGGCGTAGACGGCTTGTCCGAGCGCCAAATGACGGAGCATTACAAATTATACGAAGGCTATGTAAAAAAGTTCAACGAGATTTCAGAAAAGCTCAAAACTGTCGACTACAGCAACGCCAATGCAACCTATTCGGATCTCCGCGCACTAAAGCTCGGCTACGCATTTGCACTTGATGCAATTAAAAGCCACGAGCTTTTCTTTACCAATCTTTCTGGCAAAGGCGGGCAGCCAACGGGTTGGCTAGGATCCAACATTGAAAAACATTTCGGCTCTTACGAAAAATGGATGCAAGACATGAAAGCTACCGGATTAGCAGCGCGCGGCTGGGTATGGTTTGCGTGGGATTGGCAGAATAACACACTATTCAATTATTTGGGGGATGCGCACGACGCCTTTCCTATTTGGTACGCAACACCGCTGGTCGCGCTGGATGTATATGAGCACGCATACTTAATTGATTACGGTGTTTCCCGAGCGGATTATATAGATAGTTTTTTCAAAAACCTTAATTGGAGCCAAGCCGAAGAAAAAGTCTCTAAACTAGGAATGGATAAAATGTAAAAAATAAACCGAGGTTATTCCTCGGTTTTATTATCTATTTTTTCGAATAGCTTAGCTATTTCCAATCTAGCTTTTTTGATATCCTCATTACGCTCTTCTTCTTTCGCACTAACCTGCTTCTTCCAGTACGATTCTGCTTTCTCTAACTCAGTTTTTCTCCGGGCATCTGAATTTAAATGTAGCACCAAATCCTGGTCTTTCGCGCGCTCAATATCATTCAATCCCAATTTTAGTTTTCTCTGTTGAATATCTTGTTCGGAACCTTTTTTGACAACTTTGATTTTGCGCTCTGGAGCATTATCCTTTTTACTGGGATCAAACCCTGTTCGTTCTTTACTGGTCATATAAATAAATAATTAAGTACTATAAGGATATCAAATTTCTAAATTTTATAAAATGAAAAAGCCAAACATTTCTGTCAGGCTTTTTTGATAAGATGTCATAGAAGCTAAGTTTATGACCCAGAGAGCGTGTCTCTCGATTTACGAATAGCTTGGGCTATTTTTAGCTTTTCTTTTCTATCTCCAGCGAGAATAAAGTTATTTTCAAAAAGAATGATTTCTTCTTGCGAAAGTTTTCCATCCACGTAGTCTTGGATTAATTCTTCTTCCACAACTTCTAATTTCTCATATAATAAATGCGATTGCAGTAATATTTTCTCAAGTTGCTCTTTAGCTCCCTCCTCGAGATTCCCTAATAAATATTTTTTTAGCACATTAGAGCGGGGTGTAAGTAACTGCTCGTTATTTTTCATAATTTCTCCTTATAAAATTATCAAAAAACAAATCATATTAACACAAAAGCCCTTGAAGATCAAGGGCTTTATTTACAAAGTGTATTGTTATTTAGTTTTAGTAGACTTCTTGGTCTTGGACATTGCTGTCTTGGACTTTGTAGAATTCTTACGAGTTCTTGGAGTATTATCGCGGAGCTTGCGAACGTAATAGATTTTGCTCTGCGTAACAACTTCGTCTTTTACAACTTCGATCTTGGCAATATTTGGAGAGTGAAGTGGGTAAATACGCTCCACGCCAACACCATTAGAAATTTTACGGACCATGAAAGTTGCATTGGCACCACTACCGCCTTTGCGAGCAATGACTAAACCTTCAAAAATCTGGATACGTTCTTTTCCACCTTCTTTAATGCGGTTATGAACTTTGACCGTATAACCAGTTTTGAAATCTGGAATTTCTTTGAGCTGGTCTGCTTTTAAGTTTTTTACAATTGGCATACGTTTATAATTGATGAGCCTTTTGGCTACCATATTTAATAAGTAAATCTTTGAGGTCCCCGGGCAACTGACTATCTGCCTCGATCCAGGACTCATCAGGCAACTTAACTTCGATTTTTCTTGCATGCAAGAATTGTCGACCTAAGCCCAGCTTCATCACGTTTTTACCGCCATAGAGCAAGTCGCCTACGAGAGGAAAACCGAGAGAAGACATATGAACACGAATCTGATGTGTTCTACCTGTGTGTAATTTTACAACAATTAGGGTGTATTCGTCAAGGTTTGACGGATCTCTAAGATGCTCCAAAACAGTATATTCTGTTAAGGATTTCTTAGGTAAACCCATATCCTGAGCATCTGTAGTATATTTACGAAAGTCTTTTTTGCTTTTACCTAAGTCAGAATCTATTATGCCGTGCTGGTTTTCAATCTTGCCCTTTACCAAGGCAAGATACTCTTTTTTCACTTTTCTCTCGGCAAATGAGTCCTTTAAATGATCGTACATTACAGGGGTGAGCGCTACCATCATGACGCCAGATGTGTCTTTATCTAGGCGATGCACAATCCCGTTTCGCCCTTCTTCGCCAACCAAATGAATATCCTTAAAATGAAATAACAGTGCAGCGGCCAAAGAATCTCCTTTAAAGCCAGCGCCAGGGTGAACCGCTAAACCTGCCGGCTTATCTATAATCAGTAGGCCATGATTATTATATAAAACCTTTAGGGGAATATTCTTGGCTTTCACTTCGTCGTTTTTTTCACTCGGTGTATATTCTACACTATCGCCGGCACGCACTACGAATTTAGACACTATTTGCTTTTCGCCATTCACTTTCACCACACCAGCTTCAATATCGTTTTGAATGTGACCACGTGAAACTCCAGGCAGTTGTTCTGCCAAAAATTTATCCAAACGAGTTTTTAATTGTTCGACATTAAATATATTATTTGACATTGGGGTGAATAGGTGTAAAATAACTTTAACTAAAAGTCTTCGCCGAGCATTGATCCGTTATTATAACGCGGGAGCAAAGCATGACGTGATTTCGAAAATATTTGGGAGGATGTATTAAAATCATCGACACACACCGGTATTTACCGAATTCTATTTTTAGTTAAGGGAATCGCAAGATTCCCTTTTATTTTTTTGTTAAATCCGGGCGGCGCTTTTTAGTGCGCTTTTCACTTTCTTCTTTTCGCCATGATTCTATATTGGCATGATGACCTGTTAATAGCACCGTAGGGACTTTCATTTTTTTGCCGGCAATCTCTAAGACTTCTGGCTTAGTGTACTGCGGGTATTCTAATAAATTACTGGAAAAGCTTTCTGCGTCCGCAGATTCGTCTTTACCCAGTACTCCAGGTATTAAACGCAAAACAGCTTCAGAAATAACCAAGGAAGGCAGCTCGCCGCCCATGAGCACATAATCACCAATTGATAGTTCTTCATCAACGAATTTACGCACGCGCTCATCAAAGCCTTCGTAGCGTCCACACACAAACACTAGTTCATCGTATTTAGCCAGACGCTTGGCATCCGCTTGATTAAACTGCTTGCCTTGAGGAGTTAACAGAATGACGCGCGCATTGTTTTTACCGCGCGACTTAGTAATAGCTTTGATCACCACATCTGGCCGGAGTACCATGCCAACGCCGCCGCCATAGGGGCGATCATCCACGGTCTTTCTTTTATCTAAACCAAACTTACGCAAATCTATTGTTTTAAACTTAAGCAAGCGCGTCTTAACAGCGCGGGCAATTATTCCAAAACTTAAATATTGCTCAATAAAATGTGGAAATAATGTGATAACTGAAATAGAAATTTTCTTTTTCATATGCTAATTATACTGCAATTATTGGCCATAATAAACATAACGGATATTATATAACAAATTTAGCAAGGAGAAAAAATATGGGAGAATCAATGACTTTGAAAAAAATTATAAATCTTATTGGCAACCTAATCCCATGTCAATCAATAGTTAAAGTAAAATATCGAGGGTCCCAGCTTGTAGAAGCAAAGGGTGGAGTAGTTGAAGGCATCTGGAATAACTATTTTGTGTTCGAAGGCTGGAAAGATAATAGCGAAATAATCTTAGAAAAATATACTGTAAAAATAGAAAATATTGTCTTTATCGAAGAATTAGACCAATGGGCAATAGCAGCACTATTGCGAAATCCAACTAGCATTGAACCAGTAAGACCATTCTTCACGCCAGATTAAATCTGACCTGACCAATGGCTGTATAAAATTAAAAAATCCGCATTCACTAACGATTAATGATTGCGGATTTTCATTTTG
>CAYVGX010000049.1:0-5413 GCA_964451015.1 uncultured Candidatus Saccharibacteria bacterium
TACATTCGTGCCATTGATGGAACGCTCTGGGCTGTGGATGCGGACTGGGACGGCGGCTACGGCTGGGATGTCGGTGCCCATTCGGTTGAGGACCCGAACAGGTGGAATGCAGACAACCAGGTGTTTGGTTGCTGATTCTTTGGTTCTTTGTCTCTAGGATTTTAGATCCTTTGACTTTCAGACTCTTTGAAACTTCACATTGTGAAGGAGTAGAAGAGTCTGTTTATTTTTAGTATAATTCTTTGGAGAAAACTGAGACGTAACGGCTACGGCTCTTACGCGGTATCTCAAGGTGGCATGCTTAGAGAATTGCTTTGAGTACTGCTTTAAGCAAGAGTTACCATGTACACTCTTCAAAAAGAGAAGAATCGGTGCAGTATGCTGGAAGGCTTATGACGCCTCATATAAAATACAGCCCCAAGAGTATTCAAGGGGCAGTGCTACAGATGGCATATTGCACGAACAACCACGGTTGCTCTGGGCTGTGAATGCGAACTGGAACGACGACAACGGCTGGAATGTCAATGCCAATTCGGTTGAGAACCCGAACAGGTGGAATGCAGACAACCAGGTGTTTGGTTGCGACTATTTTCTTTCTCCTGCTTTTTTGGCAGGAGTTTTTATTAAAAGACCCTTGCGCCAACCACCTATCATTTTGCCAATATTTTCAATGTCATTACCAAGTGTGGTGAATTGTTGATTAGAGAGTATCTTAGCCTCCCACATTATTTGGAGAAAGAAACGTATGTTGTCGGTTTTAACTAAACAGTTTTCCAAGATAGGAATTTTTTGTGATATGGATGTGTATGTAGCTGTTCGTAAGTTTTCTAGTAAATCTAGGAGTATATTATCAACCCTTAATCCAATCCCGAATCGTTCGGTGCGAGGGATGTTGCGGTGGATAATCAGCCAATTTTTGTATACGATTTTCGTTTTCTCGACAACTGGTAACAGCGTTGGGGGGGGGAGCTTTTATGAGTCGAATTCAGTTCAGTCATGGCTACGAAGATATTATTTCTCTAGAAAACCTGCTCGAGGCTTGGAAAGAGTTTATCATTGGCAAGCGTTCTCGTAAAGATACACAAGAATTTAGTAAAAACTTACTGAGAAATCTTTTATCCCTGCATCGGGAATTGGAAAATGGGGAATACAAACATTCTGATTATATGGCATTTAACATTTCCGATCCCAAACCGAGACAGATACATAAGGCTATGGTTCGGGATCGAGTATTGCACCATGCGATTTATCGAAAATTGTATCCGTTTTTTGACAGAACTTTTATCGCTGATTCATTCTCCTGTCGATTGAACAAAGGTACTCATAAAGTCGGTTTAAGATTTCGGGAATTTGCCAAGAAAGTTTCTCGAAATAATACTCGTACTTGCTGGGTGCTTAAATGCGATATCCGAAAGTTCTTTGCCACCATTGATCATGAAGTGCTACTGGGAATTTTAGCAAACTATATTCCGGACTTAGGAGTTATGTTGCTTCTCGAAGAAATCATCGATAGCTTCTCAATTACTCCGGGTGTAGGATTGCCTCTTGGTAATCTCACCTCTCAGATTTTTTGTAATGTTTACATGAACGAGTTTGACCAATTTGTAAAACACAGATTGAAAGCAAAATATTATATCCGCTATGCAGATGATTTTGTGTTGCTGTCTGAAAATAAAAATTGGTTAGAAGAACACGTACCAAAGATGGCTGAGTTTTTAAGGTGTAGACTTAAATTATCGCTCCATCCGGATAAATTATTTATTAAGACATTTGCTTCTGGTGTTGATTTTTTAGGCTGGGTTCATTTCCCAACTCACCGAGTAACTCGAGCTGTCGCTGCTAGAAGAATGTTGAAACGGATAGAGGATAATCCTACCAATGACACTTTGCAATCTTATTTAGGCATGTTGAGTCACGGAGATGGTTATAGATTAAGCCAAAAATTATTGACTTCGTATTCAATTATTACTGATCCCAATGTGTTAAACTTGTCTGACTAAAAGCATATGATGGATCAATTGGTTGCCCTCCTCGCCACAGGGCAAAGTGTAAATGTTTGCCTGTTGCCCAGCCAGTTGACCCTTGGTACCCAATAGTTTGTCCGCCGGGAATTGTATCTCCAACTGCGTAGAGTGGCTCACTGGCAAGATGACAATATTGGCTTCGAAGTGAATCGGGGTGCTGGATAACCAATTCAAAGCCACAAGCGATTTGAATATCTGCTCGTTCTGCTACTTCATACCAGCAAATGCCTGATGGGCTGCTATCACAAAAGCGCCACCTGCGAGTGGTGTTGTAAAGTATATTGTTATTTACAGCAGCAATAGTTCCTTCGGAAAATGCTTTGACCTCAGTCCTGCGATCTTTGCGGTCGGCAATATCCCACGCTACATGCCGGAGTCCTACTTTAGCGGAGCTATCTAAAATTACTCCTTGCGTTAGTGATCCAAGTGTTGGAAAAAAGTAAGGGTGAGTATAGTCGTACCACTTTTCGCTACTTATAGTTTTGTAGCGAAAACTAACAAATTCGGTAAAGGGAATACCACTATCATCGCTGTTGTCAGTTACGTTACTGCCACCTTGAATAACAGCAAAGGCAGTAGCGATAATTATGTAGATAAATAAGGCAACTAAGAGTATTGCTAGTATCACTGCAAACGCAATTCGCTTTATTCGGTGCCGATTGTTATATGCAACAGTCCCCATATGAATAATTTCGAGCACTGTCATATTATCTTGGTGGCTTAGTAGTACAGATCTGATCTTCTTCGGAACTCGCTTCAATAGATAGCGGGATTTTAGAATTGTTTACGATTAATAACCCTTTTCCTACTTCTAGTTTTTCTAAATATGCTCGCTCCGGCTTATTTATGTGCACTTTTTCATTGAGCTTATCAAAGGAGTCACTGACTTTATGTTTCATCACCAGCGTGAGTGATGATTGATCAAATAAATCACTGGTCCGCGGAAAGCCGCTATTGTAGTAGTGATTAATTGACTGCACTATCGTTGTCACTCCAGAATTATACTTACGACCGCGGAGTGCCAGGGAAGCGAGTTTCTCAACAATGAGTCCTGATTGAAACAACTGACTGGCTTCGTCAATAATGAGGTTTTTGAACTTCGCTTTATTCTTTGGGTGGTTGATATAGTTCCAGTAGCTTTCGAGGATTACTGCCACCACAAAGTCGCGCTTATCAACATATTTTAATGCAAACACTATAAGGTCATCAGTGGCAAAATCAATGTTTTGTTGTTTATTAAATAGGTAATACTGCGGATGTGTTGGTTCGCTGTACGAGCGAAGCACAGTAAGAAGTCCATTAATGGTGTGTGTTTTGGTTAATCCTTCAATTGCAGTAATGAAGTGCCTTAACACTGGCTGCGTATTTTCAGCAAGGCATTGATCATAAACACTTCCAATTGCTTTTTCGAGATGCGTAATATCGGTAACACTGATTTTTTCATTAGCATAGAGAGTTTGAAATAGTTGCCGGACGAATTCAATCTTTTGTGCCTTGTATTCGCTTCCAGCCAGCATAAAAGGATTAATGTAATAGACGGACTTTTCTGAAAGCTCAATGTATTTTCCTTTCAGGTATTTGGTGACCATTTCGAATTCGTTTTCAACGTCCAGCACAAATGACTGATACCCAACCATGCGGGAGCGGATCAGATCAAGTTTTACAAAGTATGATTTACCAGCACCAGTTGAAGCAATAACGGAGCGGTTATAACTTTCAAGTTCTTTTCGATCAATGGTGACAAGGCTTCTATTAATTTCATCAACGCCGTAAAGAATGCCGGTGTTTGAGGAAATTTGTGGGGTGATAAATGGAAATGTAAATGATGCAACGTCAGTATTAATATCGCGGTGATTTCTGGTTTCTGTATCACTATTTCCTGCAATGAAAGTGCCTTTTAACCCTTCGATCTGCTCGTAGTGGTAAATTCGTGACTGCATCATTTTCCGCTGCAAGGTCCGTTCCATATTCATATGCACCATGTTGAGTGATTGAATGGTATCAGAGCGAAAAGTCATTTCAATTTTTAAATCAATGGGTTTGATTTCTGATCTCAAATATTGCTTCTCAATTCGTTCCGTACTTTCTAGTATTAAGTTATCTGCAATGTTTTTTGGTTTATGCTGACTTTGTTCGTCGAATATTTTGGATTCAATCCGGTGGCGTTTCTGAGTAATTTTCGCCACGGTATCTTTGGGATCTTTGCTGGTATAGGTGAACATGATGTCTGATGCATAGGGAAACATAATAATTTCTTTAAACCAGTCGAGATAAGCATAAGAACCGAGCTCGGAGATAAACTCCGCGCGAAGAAATTCTTTGCCGTTAATGCTTAAGAGATCAATATTTTCTTCTTCGATAAAGTTCGGACTAATTTTGTTGAGTATAGTAAATGGTAGCCCTGCTTCTTCGGCTTGTTTCCGGTGTTCGTCAATGTGTTCGAAGAATCTTCTATTATTAGTAAATTTCTCTTCATCGAGGTAGGTAAGCATAACTTTGAGAATATCGCTCGACTCTAAAATCCGGCTTTCAAGATTCACGGCTTGAAGCTGGGACTTGAAAGTGGTGAGGATCCCGATCATGGTTTGCCTGACTTCTGCGAAAATTTCCGCTTCAGTGATAGAGCGTTTCTTTTTACCATCTTTCTCTTCGCGGCTAATGATTTCTTTTGAGAGCGTATATTTAAGTTCACTGAATTCTAAGACAAGATAAAACTTTTTAGTAATAATTTCATAATCTTTACTGATTTCCTTGATGAATCCGGCGTATTTTTGGAACAAATCATACGTGCCGATATTGCGAACACTGTAGGTGTGCTCGATATGACGAATGTAATCATCAGCATTCGTTTTGCGTGTCTGTACGAGAGTACGAAGGGGATACTTAGTATCGATTTCTCTTAGGACTTGTTCAAAGCCAATAATAGCTCGTTTCTTTTCCGCTTCGTCCATAAGTCCAAAATTGGCGGGGAATACTTCCAGGCACATGCGGTACGAGCCATTCTTCATGACAATGACTCCCTCAGTAATATCTTTAAACTGCCAGAAGTTTTCCAACGTTTTAAACTTCGGTTTGGTTTTGAAAAGTAATTTAGTGAGCGACATGGTAGAGGTGGATGCCAGTGAGGATTAAACCGATAATCCCAACTATAACGGCACAAAAGATAATGATAAAAAGTTTAAAGTTATTTTCTTGTTCGTAGATGAGCTGTCTTTGAGATAATCTATTTTTGCCACTGATTTGAAAATGGTGATAAATCAGCACCCTCGGTTTAGTCGTGTAGTACATGAAAACAAATAATAAATACCTATAAAATGTTCGTCCTTTTATTTCCACCATCTCGAGGAGTGTGAGGCTACTCATAATAAGCATAAGCATTACGGTAAAAT